>NZ_JBWKNR010000010.1:0-249875 GCF_059415665.1 Pseudomonas sp. GW821-FHT10B02
GAAGCGAATTGTGCTCTTGATCTTGATCTACTGCCCCGTTAACCAGAAGGGCCGAGCGGAGGCGTTGCGAAGGGGTGAGTGCGCAGCACCTTCGGCGTAGCCGAAGTCGCGAAGCGTAGAGTTGCTTGCAACTCGTAGCTCGCGATACCCCGTAGCGACGCCGCAGCGAGGGGACCCGAAGCGCAGCGTAGGGCCCCTGGTGGGGCAAGCCCTTTGTGTTCCTTTGGGGCGTTTGCCAAAGGGACCCGCCGTAAGGGCGGAAAGGTGATTAAGCGCCGCCATCGCCAATGGATATGCCCCCAACCATCAAAGCCCAAAAAGCCTCAACGCTGCTGAACCCCATGCTGAACCCGCCAGGTAGCCGGCGGCACCCCGAACTGCGCAATGAACCAGCGAGTAAAAGAGCTAGGCATCGAATACCCCAACATATCCGCAATCCGCCCCAGCGAATAACTGGGATTCTCCAGATAGCGGATCACCAGATCCCGCCGCACCCCGTTGATCAAATCACTGAACGTCACCCCGCATTCCTCCAGCCGCCGCTGCAAGGTCCGCACATTCATCCCCTGGGTCTGCGCCACTTGCTCGATAGTGGCCCGCCCCATGGGCAGCAACAAATAAATGGTCTTGCGCATTTCCAGCTCCAGCGACAGCTTGCCCCCGGCCTGCAGCGTATCCAGATAACGCTGGGCCAGGCGCGCCATCGCCTCATTGGCCAGCGGATTGGCCGCATCCAGATCGGCCGCAGGGCAGACAATGCCGTTGAACTCACTGCCAAACACCAGCTTGCAACCAAATATCCGCCGGTGAATGGCAAGGTCAGCGGGAGGATTGTGGGTGAAGTTGGCACTGATCGGATGCCAGTGAGCCCCCAATACAGCCGCACACAGACGCCGCATGACCCCGATCGCAAGCTCCGTAGCCTGACGACTGCCGCGCGGCAGGTCGCTGACCACTTCTTCACGAATGATCACCGTTTTGCCCGCGTCTTCGATATGAATCGCCAGCGCATCATTGAGCAAATGCCGGTACTGCACGATCACCAGCAAGGCATCACGCAGCGTGCGCTGGTGACTGAGCAGCAAGCTGATCTCGCCAAAGTCCGACAACTGGCGCAATTCGGCCATCCGCAGGCCAAAGGTCTCACAACCACTGACCCGCGCCGACTCCTCCAGCAGGGTAATCACGCTTGAAACCGCAAGACGTTGGTTCGGATCATCGAGCAATGCGGCACTCAGGCCGACCTGGGCCAGCAAGGCGTGCGGGTTCAACCCCACGTGGCGCGACACTTCGAGGTAGTTGGTCAAGCTTGCAGCACGGACGAGGGCGGTCATTTTATTGTTTTCCACGCATTTCTCATTAGGCGTCCCGCTTCTGCGGCGGGTCGCTTTTTATAGCCTGAGTGTCATCAAATGAAAAGCCGTTTCCTGCCCCTCTCCCGGAGCAATCTGCCCACTGTTCAAGCGTAGCGGACGGCTGCCCGCATCGGTGTCATCAAATGAGAAGTCACTGACGTTCAATGTAAAGCACCCGGGGGTAGGGGTGATTACTGTGACTGTCAAGCGCTCCCCCAACGTGGTGAGCAGACTGACTTGAGCATAGGTGCTGACGTGGAAAGATTGCATACCGCCGCTACCGTCCTGATCGTCCCTGGCCTGCGTGACCATGTTGCCGAGCATTGGCAGACCCTGCTCCAGGCGCGCCTGGCCAATGTGCGCTCAGTACCGCCTTTGCAAGTCAATGGCCTGGACTGCAACGCCCGGGTCGAAGCGATCCAGCGCGAACTGGAGCAGATCGACGGCGAAGTCGTGCTGGTGGCGCACAGCGCCGGTGTGCTGATGGTCGCCCATTGGGCTGCCCGCTATGACCGGCCGATCAAAGGCGCGTTGCTGGCGGCACCACCGGACCTGAACGCTCAATGGCCTGCAGCCTACCCAAGCCCGGACACCCTGCGTGCCAACGGCTGGGCGCCGCTGCCGATTACACCGTTGCCGTTCCCAAGCATTGTTGCTGCCAGCAGCAACGATCACCTGGCCAGCCTCGAGGCGGTTACCGCCATGGCCGAAGGCTGGGGCAGCGACCTGGAATTGCTCGGCGCGGTCGGCCACTTGAACCCGGCTGCCGGGTTCGGTGCCTGGCCCCAGGCCGAAACCTTCATTCAAATGCTGGACTGTTAACCCTGCCGTCGCGCATGGACGCTTGACCAACGCCCGCACAAGTCGGGCGGCGATAACAAAAATAACAATTCGTGGAGTCATCGTAATGCCAAAACACCGCATTCAATGCGCTGTGCCGTCGCAGCGCCGTCTGCTGGCCTGTGCCATCAGTTTGCTCGCTTTGCCTGGCGCGCATGCGTTCGAAGTCGATACCGGTAACGAAGACTGGGCCGTACGCCTGGACAACACCGTCAAGTACAACTACGGCGTACGCACCGAAAGCGCCGACAAGCGCATGCTGGCAACGCCGAACAACAACGACGGCGATTACAACTTTCGCAAAGCCGGTACCAACATCACCAACCGCGTCGACCTGCTGACCGAGCTGGATGTGATCTACCAGGGCAGCATGGGCTTTCGCGTCAGCGCCGCCAGCTGGTATGACAAGGCTTACGACAACACCGGCTCCAATTCCAACCCGTTCGTCAACGGCAACGGCGACAGTTCCGGCATCGTTCCGAGCCTCAACGGTTTGCCGGGCACCGGCACGCCGTTGGGCAGCCCGCACCTGAGCAACTATGCCCAGCGCTATTACAGCGGCCCGTCGGGTGAAGTGCTCGATGCGTTCGTGTTCATGAGCACCGAAGTCGGCGAAAGCTCGCAACTGAGCGGCAAGCTGGGTCAGCACAACCTGTTCTGGGGCGAAACCCTGCTCAACCCGGTGCACTCGCTCAGCTATGGCCAGTCCGGCCTCGACCTGGCCAAGCTGGCAGCGTCGCCTGGAACTGAGGCCAAGGAACTGTTCGTACCGCGCAACCAGCTGTCCACCTCGTTTCTGGTGAACCCGGAACTGACCATCGGCGCGCAGTATTTCTTCGAATGGGATGCCGCCCGGTTGCCGGAAGCAGGCACCTATTATGGCGGCTCCGATGTGGTGGGTGAGGGCGCCCAGAGCTTCCTCCTCGGTCACACCGGCACGCCCGGGCTGATCCCGGTACGCGGTGCGCTGACCAGCATCCGCCGCGGCGAAGACCTGAACCCGGAAAAACGCGGTGACTGGGGCGTGATGGCCAAGTGGTCGCCCGAATGGCTGGGCGGCACGATGGGCTTCTACTACCGCAAGACTTCGGAAATCCTCCCGCAGGCCTGGCTCGATACCCGCGGCCTGACCGTGTCCCGTGGCCCGTTCGGCAACCCGCCTGCCGGTCGCCAGGGCGCCGTCGGCAACCTCTACAACTCGCTGCAAAGCGCCTCTTACCAGTTTGCCTACGCCGATAACATCGATGTCTATGGCCTGAGTCTGTCCAAAGACGTGGCCGGCATCAGTGTCGGCAGCGACCTGAACATCCGCCACAACATGCCGCTGGCGAGCATTCCGGCCATCGTCAGTGCCCCGGGCCAAGGCGGCCTGGCTGGCGGTTTCGGTCTGTTGCCGCCACGCCTGCCGAGCAGTGGCGTGATCACTGACGTGCCCAGCGACGGCGACGGCCTGAGTGCCACCGGCCAGACGCTGCACTGGACCCTCAACGGCCTGATGACCATCGCCGATACGCCGCTGTTCGATAGCGCGACCCTGTTGGGCGAGTTGTTCTACAGCAACCTGCTCAAGCTCGATGGCCACAACGAGGCTTTGTACAAGGGCAAGAGCAGCTACCGCGGGATCGACAAACCGACCCGTGACAACTGGGGCATCGCCGTCAACTTCACCCCGACCTGGTACCAGGTCATGCCCGGTGTCGACCTGAGCATGCCGCTGTCGGTCAACGTCGGTATCGATGGCGTCTCGCCGGTGCAGGGCGGGGGCGCCGAGGACACCGGCAACTACGCGGTAGGCGTCAGCGCCGCGGTTTACAACCAGTATTTCGTCGACCTCAAGTATGTCGACAGCTTTGGCAAGACGCAGTCGTGCAAGAACGGCCAGACCGATGGCACGACTCCCAATGCCCTGGACGGCGAGCAGGATTACACCTGCTACGGCGGAGGCTATGCCTCTTTCTCTGGCGGCGGGGCGACCACTGAGGACCGTGGCGCGCTGTACCTGACCGTAAAAACCACTTTTTGAGTCACGTCTTCCTTCAGACATCACGCAGGAAAACAATCATCATGAATTACATGCGTACACTTTTAGCCACCTGCCTGTCACTGGCAGCAATCCATTCCGCCCAGGCCGCAGTATCCAGCGACCAGGCAGCCCGCCTCGGCACCAGCCTGACCCGTATCGGCGCCGAAAGTGCCGCCAATGCCGACGGTTCCATTCCTGCTTATCAGGGCGGACTGGTCACCCCACCCGCCAGCTTCAAGAGCGGCGACAGCATGCGTCCCGACCCGTTTGCCGGCGAAAAGCCGCTGATGGTCATCAATGCCAAGAACGCTGATCAGTACAAAGGCCAGCTGACGGCCACCACCCAGGAGCTGCTCAAGCGCTTCCCGACGTTCTCGGTGGATGTCTACCCGACCCATCGCACCGTCGCGCTGCCCCAGCCTGTACTGGACAACACTGCAAAGAATGCTGTCGGTGCGCACAGCAAGGAAGGCGGTACCGCGGTTGAAAACGTGTTGCCAGGGATTCCGTTCCCGATCCCGCAGACCGGTGCCGAGGCCATGTGGAACTTCCTCCTGCGCTACCAGGGCGTGAGCATGGCGGCCAAGTACGACTCATGGAACGTCGATTCCGCTGGTGTGCCGACCCTGTCCACCACAGGTCAAGCCAACATCAGCTACCCGATCTACGAGGACATGAGCAAAACCATCGGCTCCAAAGACACCTACTACCAGATGAAACTGGTGTACACCGCGCCAGCCCGGCGTGCCGGTGAAGCAATGATGCTGCGTGACGCCGCCAACCCGCTGGTGCAACCACGCAGCGCCTGGCAGTACCTGCCGGGGCAGCGCCGGGTCAAGCTTGCACCGAACCTGGCTTACGACACCCCCAACCCCGGCACCTCGGGTTCGGGTACCTATGATGACGTGTTCGTCTTCAACGGCGCCCTCGACCGTTACGACTGGACCCTGGTGGGCAAACAGGAAATGTTTGTGCCCTACAACACCTACAAGCTCACCTACAACACCGACATCAAACAGCTGATCACCCCCAACCATCTGGCGCCGCAGTTCGTGCGTTGGGAGAAGCACCGCGTGTGGGTGGTCGAAGGCAAGCTCAAGGACGGCGCCCGCCACATCTACCACAAGCGCCGCTTCTACCTCGACGAGGACAGCTGGATCGCTCTGGCCTCCGACCAGTATGACGCCCGTGGTCAGCTGTACCGTGGCTCGTTCGCCTTTCTCAGCCAGAGCTATGACAAACAGACCCCGGACGCCACGCCTTTCATGATCTACGACCTGATCGGCGGCACCTACAACCTCAATGGCGTGGTCGGCGCTTACGGCGGCATTCGCTACATCGAGCCGCTGTCCAAGACCCAGTGGTCGCCTGAGTCCCTGGCTGGCGCCGGCATTCGCTGAGTTCGCAGGCAAGTTAGGTACGGTCCGGCATCGCCCCTCGATGCCGGATCGTTGGTTGAGCAGCCTGCTGCGTGCAGCGGCGATCCGGAGGACCCGGTATGTATTCTCTCAAGCGCTGTACCGCGTTGATGCTGACGTGGGCCGCCCTTCAAGGTGCGGCACAGGCCGCACCTTACATGGATGTGCTGGATCTGCCGGCCATGCCCAGCGCCCTGGCAGCGGTCAGCCCGTTGCGTGATGTAACCAGCGTTGGCGCGCGCCTGGTAGCTGTCGGGCCGCGTGGGCACATTCTGTATTCCGATGACAACGGCGGCCATTGGCAGCAGGCCAGCGTGCCGGCCAGTGCCGACCTCAATGCCGTGAGTTTCCCCAGCGCCGAGCAGGGCTGGGCGGTGGGTAATGACGGTGTGATCCTGCACAGCGGCGATGGCGGTGTGAGCTGGCAAAAGCAACTGGACGGCCGCGTGCTGGGCGAACAGGTGCTGGCCTACTACCGCGCCCAGGCCCAGGCCGCACCGCAGGACGAACGTTGGCCGACGCTGATCGCGGAAGCTGAACGGCTGGTGCAAGAGGGTGCCGACAAACCGTTTCTGGATGTCTGGTTCTCTGACGAACAGAACGGCTTTGCAGTCGGTGTTTTCAACCTGCTGCTGCACACCCGCGACGGTGGCCAGCACTGGACGCCATGGCTGGAGCGCAGCGACAACCCACAAGGCCTGCACCTGACCAGCCTGGCCAGCGTCGACGGCACGCTGTACATCACCGGCGAGCAAGGCCTGCTGCTCAAGCTCGACGCCGATGGCCAGCGCTTCACCCGCCTGACCACGCCTTACAGCGGTACGTTCTTTGGCGCCGTCGGCAAGCCGGGAGTGCTCCTGGTCTATGGCTTGCGTGGCCATGTGCTGCGCAGCACCGATGGCGGCCAGAACTGGCAGCCGGTGAACACCGGTCTTGCCAACAGTATCACCGCGGCAAGCCTGGACAGCAGCGGAAAGCTGTGGCTGCTGAGCCAGGCCGGGCATGTACTGCTCAGCCGCGACGACGGCGCCAGCTTCGCCCAGATCAGGCAAACGGCACGCACACCGATCAGCGCGGCGGCATTCGATGCCGCGACCGAGCTGGTGCTGGTGGGCGAACGTGGCGTACGCACGCTCGCCGTTGAATAACTGCCGTCCCCATAACAAGAGATAAACCTGATGGCCAATATCCAACAAGACACCTTGCCGGTGATCCGCACCCTCGGCGAATTCGACACCCGCTCCGGCAACTGGCTGGAACGTCTGGTGTTCAACCATCGACTGCCGTTCATGCTGATGATGCTGCTGGCGACCCTGGTGCTGGGGTTCATGGCCGTAACTCGCCTGGAGCTGCGGCCCAGCTTCGAGAAGATGATTCCGCAGAGTCACCCCTATATCCAGAACTACCTGGAAAACCGCCAGTCGTTGCGCGGCCTGGGCAACTCGTTGCGGGTGGTGGTGGAAAACACCGAGGGCGACATCTTCGATCCGGCTTACTTGCAGACCTTGCGGCAGATCAACGATGAGCTGTTCCTCAGCCAGGGCGTCGACCGCGCCTGGATGAAGTCACTGTGGAGCCCGGCGGTACGCTGGACCGAAGTCACCGAGGAAGGCTTCCAGGGCGGCCCGGTGATGCCCGACAGCTATCAGGGTTCGGCCGGCGACATCGAGCAACTGCGCCAGAACATCGAGCGCGCGAATATCGTCGGCAGCCTGGTCGCCCGCGACTTCAAGTCGAGCATGCTGATCGTGCCGCTGCTCGACCAGGACTCGGCCACCGGCCGTGGTATCGACTACCACGCGTTCTCGCAAAAGCTTGAGCAACTGCGCAGCCAGTACGAAGCGCAGGGCACCTACAAAATTCATGTGATCGGCTTTGCCAAACTGATGGGCGACCTGATCGACGGCCTGATCCAGGTCATGCTGTTCTTTGCCCTGGCGGTCCTGACCACGCTGGTGATCATCTACCTCTACACCCGCTGCGTGCGCAGTACCCTGCTGGTGGTGGTGTGCTCGTTGACGGCGGTGGTCTGGCAACTGGGCATTGTCGCCTGGCTGGGTTATGCCATCGACCCTTATTCGATTCTGGTGCCGTTCCTGATTTTCGCCATTGGCGTGTCGCACGCCGCGCAGAAAATGAACGGCATCATGCAGGACATCGGCCGCGGCACCCATCGCCAGGTCGCCGCCCGCTATACCTTCCGCCGCTTGTTCGTGGCCGGTGTCACCGCGCTGCTCGCCGATGCGGTGGGCTTTGCCGTGCTGATGCTGATCGACATTCCGGTGATCAAGGACCTGGCCATCACCGCCAGTATCGGCGTGGCGGTATTGATCTTCACCTCGTTGCTGCTGATGCCGGTGGCGCTGTCCTATGTCGGTGTCGGGCGCAAAGCCGCCGAGCGCGCCTTGCGCATTGACTCGCGGGCCGCCGAACACCGTGGCTTCGGCAAACTCTGGGACCTGCTCGACCGTTTTACCACGCGTAAATGGGCGACCGCGGCCTTGCTGGTGGCCTCAGTCCTGGGGGCAGGGGGCTTTGCCCTGAGCCTGCAATTGAAGATCGGCGATCTCGACAGCGGCGCCCCGGAGCTGCACGCCGATTCACGTTACAACCGCGACAATGCCTACATCACTGGTCATTACGCGCTGTCCAGCGACACCTTCGCGGTGATGATCAAGACCGCTCCCGAAGGTTGCCTGCGTTACCAGACCCTGGTGCTCGCCGACCGCCTGGCCTGGGAGCTGCAACAGCACGCCGGGGTGCAGACCACGCTGTCGTTGACCAACGCGGTGCGCCAGATCACTGCCGGTACCTACGAGGGCAACCCCAAGCTCAACAGCATCCAGCGCAACCAGGACGTGCTCAACTACGCGGCGCAACAGGCCTCGGTCAACGCCCCGGAGCTGTTCAACAACGATTGCTCGCTGATGCCGGTGATCGCCTACCTCAAGGACCACAAAGCCGACACCCTGGATGAAGTGGTTGCGGTGGCCGAGCGCTTTGCCCAGGCCAACAGCAGTGAAGACCGTCAGTTCCTCCTGGCCGCCGGCAGTGCCGGTATCGAAGCGGCGACCAACATCGTCGTGCGCGACGCCAACCGCACCATGCTGTTGCTGGTGTACCTGGCGGTCACGGTGTTCTGCCTGATTACCTTCCGCAGCTGGCGCGCAACCCTGGTGGCGGTGCTGCCGCTGATGCTCACTTCGGTGCTGTGCGAGGCGCTGATGGTGATGATGGGCATCGGGGTCAAGGTCGCCACCTTGCCGGTAATCGCCCTGGGCGTGGGGATCGGCGTCGACTATGCGCTGTACCTGCTCAGCGTCCAGTTGCACTACCAGCGCAAAGGCATGCCGCTGTCCGAGGCCTATGAGAACGCCGTGGCCTTCACCGGCCGGGTGGTCGGTCTGGTCGGCATCACCCTGGCTGCCGGCGTGGTGGGCTGGGCCTGGTCGCCGATCAAGTTCCAGGCCGACATGGGCATCCTGCTGACCTTCATGTTCCTGTGGAACATGCTTGGCGCGTTGATCCTGATTCCGGCCCTGTCGTATTTCCTCCTGCCTGGCAACAAGGCCGAGGTTACTGCTCCCGGCACCGTCGCTGACGACCGGTTAAAACACACCAGCCAAGAAGTAGAGTGTTCGCAAAATGTCTGATTACCTTCCACCTTTGCGCGATATGGATTTTCTGTTCAACGAGGTCTTCGACATTCCGGCCATCTGGTCACGGATACCCGCGTTGGCCGAGCAGGTCGATGCCGACACCGCCAAGGCGATTCTCGAACAGGCCGGCAAGCTCATTGCCCAGGTGGTGGCGCCGCTTAACCGCAGCGGCGACGAGCAGGGCTGCCGCTGGGAAGCGGGCCGGGTGATCACTCCGGATGGCTTCGCCGAAGCCTATCGCCGTTATGCCGAGGATGGCTGGGTGGGTGTGGCGGGCGCGGTGGAGTACGGTGGCATGGGCATGCCCAAAGTGATTGGCGCCCAGGTCGAGGAAATGCTCAACGCCGCCAACCTGTCCTTTGGCCTGTACCCGATGCTGACCGCAGGCGCCTGCCTGTCGCTGCTCAACCACGCTAGCGATGAGCTCAAGGCTCAGTACCTGCCGCCCATGTACGAAGGGCGCTGGACCGGCTCGATGTGCCTGACCGAACCGCATGCCGGCACCGACCTGGGCTTGATCCGCACCCGCGCCGAGCCTCAGGCCGATGGCAGCTACCGCATCAGCGGTACCAAGATCTTCATCACCGGTGGTGAGCAGGACCTGACGGAAAACATCATCCACCTGGTGCTGGCCAAGCTGCCGGATGCGCCGCATGGCGCCAAGGGTATCTCGCTGTTCCTGGTGCCGAAGGTAATGGTCGAGGCGGACGGTTCGCTGGGCCAGGCCAACGCGGTCAGTTGCGGTTCGATCGAACACAAGATGGGCATCAAGGCCTCGGCCACCTGTGTGATGAACTTCGATGGCGCCGTCGGTTACCTGGTCGGTGACCTGAACAAGGGCTTGAACGCCATGTTCACCATGATGAACTACGAACGCCTGGGCGTTGGTATCCAGGGCCTGGCCTTGGGAGAGCGCTCTTATCAGAACGCCATCGAGTACGCCCGTGAGCGTCTGCAAAGCCGCGCGCCAACTGGCCCGGTAGCGGCCGAACAGCCTGCCGACCCGATCATCGTGCACCCGGACGTACGGCGCATGCTGCTGAGCATGAAAGCCCTGAACGAAGGCGGGCGGGCGTTTTCCACGTATGTCGCGCTGCAACTGGACCTGGCCAAGTACAGCCAGGACCCTGCCGAGCGCAGCCGTGCCGAAGCACAAGTGGCGTTGTTGACGCCCGTGGCCAAGGCATTCCTGACCGACATGGGCCTGGAAACCACCGTTCATGGCCAGCAGGTGTTCGGTGGCCACGGATACATCCGCGAATGGGGCCAGGAGCAGTTGATTCGCGATTGCCGCATCACCCAGATCTACGAAGGTACCAATGGCATTCAGGCTATGGACCTGCTGGGCCGCAAACTGGTCGCCGACGGTGGCCGGGCTTATGCGGTGCTCTCTGCGCAGATCAAGGCATTCGCCGAATCGCTCGATGCCTCGCGTAGCGAATTCAGCGCACCGCTGCTGGCCGCAGTCGCCAACCTGGACGAACTGACCGCCTGGGTGCTCGACCGCGCACAAGGTAACCCACAGGAGATTGGTGCGGCGGCGGTGGAGTACCTGCATGTGTTCGGCTACACGCTGTATGCGTACATGTGGGCGCAGATGGCTGATGTCGCCCTGGAGCAAGCACAGCAATCAGGCTTCTACGCCAGCAAACTGGGCACTGCGCGGTTCTATTTCGCGCGCCTGTTGCCGCGCATCCAGTCGCTCAGCGCCACGGTCAAAGCCGGCAGCGCCAGCCTGTTCCTGCTCGACGCCGATCAACTGTGAAGGTCCCTGCGATGATCAATACCCGCGTCATTGCCCCGGCACCCGGGGCCTATAGCTATCCGCTGCTGATCAAGCGTCTGCTGCTTTCCGGCGTGCGCTATCAACCCGGCCAGGAAATCGTCTACGCCGACAAGCTGCGCTACACCTACACGACCTTGATGGAGCGTATCCAGCGCCTGGCCAATGTGCTGGTCGAGGCCGGAGTCAAGCCTGGCGACACCGTGGCCTTGCTCGACTGGGACAGTCACCGCGCACTGGAGTGCTTCTTTGCCGTGCCGATGATCGGCGCCGTGCTGCACACGGTCAACGTGCGTCTGTCCGCCGAGCAGATCCGCTACACCATGAACCATGCCGAGGACCGTCTGGTGCTGGTGCATGACGATTTCCTGCCGTTGATGGAACAGTTGCAGGGTGAGTTGCAGACGGTTGAAGGCTTCATCCGCTTCAGCGACGCCGAGCCGTGTGCCACAGAGTTGCCTGTGCTGGGTGAGTACGAGGCACTGCTGGCCGCGGCCGACAGTCAGTACGAATTCCCCGACTTCGATGAAAACTCGCTGGCGACCCTGTTCTACACCACCGGCACAACCGGCAACCCCAAGGGCGTCTACTTCACCCATCGCCAGCTGGTGCTGCATACGCTCAACGAGCTGGGCACGCTTGCTGCCTGTGGCGGCGAACCTTTGCTGCGTTCGGGCGATGTGTACATGCCGATTACGCCGATGTTCCATGTGCATGCCTGGGGCGTGCCGTATGTCGCCACGGCTCTGGGGATCAAGCAGGTCTATCCGGGCCGCTATGAGCCCAACCAGCTGGTGCGCCTGTTCCGTGAAGAGCAGGTGACCTTCTCGCACTGCGTACCGACCCTGCTGCAGATGATGCTCGATTGCGAAGAGGGCCGTAAAACCGAGCTGGACGGCTGGAAAATGGTCATCGGCGGCAGCGCCTTGACCCAGGGCCTGGCCACCCGGGCGAGTGCGCGCGGAATCCAGATCTATTGCGGCTACGGCATGTCCGAAACCTGTCCGCTGCTGTGCCTGACCAGCCTCAGCCGCGAAGACCTGGCACTGCCCCTGGAGCAGCAGGTGCCGCTGCGGATCAACGCCGGTGTGCCGATCCCGCTGGTGGACCTGCGCATTGTCGATGAGCAGGGCCATAATGTAGCCCACGACGGTGAAAGTCTGGGCGAGGTGGTGGTACGCGCCCCCTGGCTGACCCAAGGCTACCTCAAGGAGCCCGAACAAGGCGCCGCGCTGTGGGCTGGCGGCTGGATGCACACCGGCGATATGGGCTGTATCAACGACCGTGGCGTGCTGCAGATCCGTGACCGGATCAAGGACGTGATCAAGACCGGTGGCGAGTGGATCAGTTCGGTGGCACTGGAAAGCTTGATCAGCCAGCACCCCGGCGTTGATTCGGTGGCGGTGGTGGGGGTTGCCGATGCGCAGTGGGGCGAGCAACCGCTGGCCCTGGTGGTCTGCGTTGCCGGCGTGCAACTGGATCAAAAGTCCCTTGCGCAGCACCTGCAGCAGTTTGTCGACAATGGCAGTTTGAACAAATGGGCGGTGCCACGGCACGTGCACTTTGTTGACGAGATACCGAAAACCAGCGTCGGCAAGATCAACAAAAAGCTGATTCGCGAAACTCACGCCATGTAGGTACGGCGGTTTAATCCCCGTGGGAGCCGGCCTTGCCGGCGATGAGGCCAGTGTGGCGGCAATCGCCGGCAAGGCCGGCTCCCACAGGTTAACCAAGTGACAGCCAGTTGCTCCCACAAGGGGCGGTCAGACGGTACAATCGTCCTTCCACGCTCAAGGACGAAAGGACGCTTTTGATGACCGTTAC
The DNA here is from genome assembly GCF_059415665.1 of Pseudomonas sp. GW821-FHT10B02. Lineage (NCBI taxonomy): Bacteria > Pseudomonadati > Pseudomonadota > Gammaproteobacteria > Pseudomonadales > Pseudomonadaceae > Pseudomonas > Pseudomonas sp. GW821-FHT10B02. The sequence goes on from NZ_JBWKNR010000010.1 coordinate 12,903, forward strand.
GCTGTGCAAGTCGTGCAACCACCCCGTAGACAACGATGCCAACGTCTGCCCGAACTGCGGCGAGCACAACCCGACGGTAAACACGGCAAAACAGCTTAAAGTGATTGCTGGCGTCGTGGTCGTGATGGTCCTGTTTCTTGCGGTATTTTCGGGCTGGAACAACACTGCACTAGCCCCTATCCCCCCTATCTTCGCCGTCGACGAGTCGGTGGAGGTCCGTGCGCCTCGCGGCCCGGTGAAGGTACAGAACGGTCAATTGGTGTATTACGTGACGCTGGGGATGACACCCAAGCATTACGCCGATCGCGTGAACGCAACGTTCAAAGCGCTCGACAAGCCTTTTGCCATTGACCCGACAGACATAGAAACAGGGGAGGTCCTTGATTTTCTCGAAACAGCGATTGGTTCTTACGTTGGCCTGATCGGCTCTGTGGACAAAGAAACCGGTTACTTGACCAGTATCAACCTGTTTGCCTCCGGCGATGATACGCGGGCCTCAGGGGAAGAAATTCTGCTCGTGGCCAGCGTCGCGCTGGCGGGCGCATCGCCGGGTGCCGATCACCAGGAAATCTACAAGCGCTTCAACGACATGGTCCTCAAACAGGAACGCTACCGGCACGGCCATGTGGAGTTCCAGGCAGCGACCACTGAACTGATGGGTTCCTGGTTTTCCGCCGATCCGATCCAGCCTGACTGACTGAGCGCTTCGTAGCCTGCCAGTACTGCATGGCGCCCGAGTCAAGCCCGCAGCGCCCGCCTTCCGAGATCAGAAAGCGGGCCTGTCGATGATCACCAATCGACTGCGTAGCTCAGCGCCAGACGCCGGCCCTCGGCATGCGGGTAGGGCGCGGCAGCGTTGGCCTGCATGTAGAGCGTTTCGTAGTTGCGGTCGCTGAGGTTGTAGACACCCATCTCCAGCTTGCCCACCGGCAGTGCCACCCCGGCCAGCAGGTCGACGGTGGTGTAGCCTTCGATCTTGCGGCCGTTGCCATCCTTGAAGCCTTCGTCGTAGCTTTCCAGACGCAAGGCTTGCAGGCGCAGGTTGTAGCCCTGGTCATCGAACTCGACGAACGCCGTGGTCTTGGCCGGCGAGATGCGTGTGGCTGGCAGGTCACGCCATTCGCCGTTCTGGTCGGTCTCGCCCTTGGTCCAGGCATAGGTGCCGCCCAGCGACCAGGCGTTGCTCAGGTGGTAGGTCAAGGCGGTTTCGATGCCGCGCACCCGTTCCTTCTGGTCGATCAGGCGTTGCGCGCGGGTGACCGAGTCGTAGTACTGGGTGACGTCCGAGCGGTTCTCGAACACGGTGACGTTGGCCTGCAGCGATTCCCAGTCGCCACGCCAGCCCAGCTCATAGCTGTCGACCTTGATTGCCTGGGCGTTGAGGTCGTGAATGTCATAGCTGCCGCGCACATCGCGCAAAAAGCGCTGGATGTCCGGCAATGAAAAGCCCTGGCTGAAGTTGACGAACAGGTCCTGGGCACTGCTCAGGTGATACACCGCGCCAAGGTTGTAGAGGGTGTCTTCGTACTTCAACGTGCCGCCGGGCAGCACCTCGCTGACACCCGCCTGCCAGATACCGCCGAAGGCTACGCTGTCGTCGACGTCGCTGTGAATCCACTCATGCCGGGCGCCGCCACGCAAGGTCCAGTCACCGATGTCCCAGGTCGTCTGCGCGAACAACGCAGTGGTGTTGGTTTCGATGTCGGGGCCGAAGGCGTAGCGCTGGCCGGTGGGGGTGTAGACCAGGCCATCGACGCTGTAACGATCACCGTCCTGGCTGACCTGTTCGTTCTCCAAGTCGGCACCCCAGACCAGGCTGCCGGTGGCACTGCCGATACTTGGCAGGCTGCTTTCCACCGCGGCGCGCAGACCGTACACCCGGGCTTCGCTTTCGGACGCAACGACGCCGGCGTTGGCGCCCCAGTTGTACGGGAAGAAGCGGGCCTGCTGCTTGCGCCAGTAGCTTTCCACCAGCAGTTGCTGACCGAACAGGTCGCTGTCGCTGTAGTTGAAGTTCACCGCCTGATTGTGGGTGAAGGGCTGATCGCTCAGTTGCAGGCCTTTGACTGCCACCGACTCGCCATTCTGTGTGCCCGCCACATAACCGGTGTCCTGTTTGTCTTCATACTCTTGCAGAGCCAGAGTGACGCGCCGCTGTTCATTCAGGTCGTAGCCGAACTTGGCATGCAGGTCATGGCTTTCAGTGTCCATGTTGCTGCCCTGGAACGCTTCCTGGGGGATGCGCTTGCCGTTGCCGTCGAACTGGTCATTGCGCTGCACCAGGTCGGCGGACAGGTACCAGTCCAGTGCGTCCTGGCGTCCGGTCACGCTCTGGAAGCCTTCGTAGGCAAAACCCTTGTGATTGAAATTGTCCGCGCTGCTGATACCGACACGGCTGCTCATTGCCAGTGCCTGCCCGTCGTTGCGCTTGGTGATGATGTTGATGATGCCGCCCGAGGCCCCGGCGCCATACAGGCTGCTGGCCCCCGACACCACTTCGATGCGCTCGATGCTTGAAGGCGCCACGCTGTTGAGTTGACGGGAAACATCGCGGCTGGCGTTCTGCGAAACACCATCGATCAGCACCAACACATTGCGCCCGCGCAGGGTCTGGCCATAGTTGCTCATGGTGCCGGAGGAGGGCGCCAGACCCGGTACCAGAGTACCGAGAATATCGGCAACTTTGCGCCCGGCAGCCGACTGTTGGGCGATTTGCGGCGCCTGGATGACCTGCACGGTGCCGGGGATCGAGGCAATGCTCGCCTGGCTGCGCGAAGCGGTAACCAGCGTTTCCGAGAGCGACAGCGGGCCGCTGTCCAAATCAACGGGAGCGGGGGCCGGTTGGACGACGTAGCTGTTCTGACCGCTCAGACGCCATTGCAGGCCACTGCCTTGCAACAACGCATCGAGCGCTTGCTCGGCGCTGTAGTCACCCTGCAGTGCAGGCGCCGATTTGCCGCGCAGCAATGTTGCATCGACGCCGATGGCCAAGCCGGTGCGGGTCGCCAGTGCCGTCAAGGCGCTATCCAGCGCCTGGCTGGCCTGTTCGAAGTGATAAGTGCCCGAGGCGCTGTCGGCAAAGGCCGGTGCTGCGCAGCTCAAGGCCAGCGCCAGGGCGCTGCGGCGAAACAGTGAAGCGGTGGTGTTGGTCATGGGTATTGCCCGTGCAATCGACTGTATTACCTTCAATGACCGGGCTGAAAACAAATCGGGCAGTCACCTGGCACTTTTTTTTCAACGTGGCCGTACATTCACCAGGTAGTCGCTGTAGAAGTCGATACGGATCGGCAAGGTTGCCTGCAACAGCGCCAGAGCGGCATTGCTGTCTTGCACCGGCAATACGCCGGTGAAGCGCAGGTTTTGCAGTTGCGTTTTATCGCTCCAGATCAGCCCGGGGCGATGGCGGTCCAGTTCAGCCAGCACCTCTGCCAGCGGGCGGTCGTGGAAGATCAGCTGGGCGGGTGCTGAAGCGACGGCCGCAGCCTGGCCAGGCCAATACTCCACAGGCAACCACTGCACTGCGGCGATCGCCACCGGCAACGCCAGCGCCAGACCGATGGCGGCAAGCGGACGCGATTTGGCTTTGGGGGAGGGTGAAACAGCCTGCCACAGCTGCTGCAACTGCTGGTAAATCTGGCCATGGCGGTGGTCAACTTCGCACCAGCTACGAAACTGCGCGAGATCTTCAGGCGATGGATTGTCGTCCAGGCGCAGCAACCATTGCGCGGCCTGGTCGCGGATGCTGTCCAGGGGCACGGCCTCAGTCATCTTGCAGACCCTCGGGCATCGCATCGAACAACCGCGCATGACAGTGCGCCAGTGCCTTGGCCAGGTACTGCTTGACGCTGCTTTCGGACACTTGCAACTGCCGGGCAATCTCGCCGTACGAGCAGCCATCGACCCGTGCCAAAAGGAACGCCTTGCGGGGCTTTTCATCCAGCTCTTCGAGGAGCAACAACAGCACCTTGGCCAACAACTGGCGCACCGCAACGATCTGTTCCGGCCCTTGCTGGCTCGATTGCTCAAGCAGCACGGTCATGCTGTGCAAGGTTTCTGCTTCGACCCGACGGCGGTGGTACTGGTTGATCAGCAAGCGATTGGCCGCTACCAGCAGAAACGCCCGCGGCTCCTTGAACGCTGGCAGGTGCTCAAGGCCCAGCAGTTTGACGAAGGTGTCGTGGGTCAGGTCGGCGGCATTGTCGGGACAGCCAAGTTTCTTGCGTAGCCAGCCGAACAGCCAGCCGTGATGGCGCTGATAGAGCTCGGAAAAAGGAGAAACGGGCTGGCCCGGCACGACGAAACCTCGAGCGAAGACGAATCTAAATGGGAAGCTGATGCGGTTGCGAATGCTGTCATGTTGAGGCGCAGTCGGCAAGTGGAGGCGCAGCCCCATCACGACGGTAGCGCGGATCCGCGACAAGAACCGCATGCTGGCTGCTGAACTCAAGCGTTGGCATGAGCTGTTCGTGGGTGAGCATCGGGTTAGACGTATCACATTGTATCCGCACGCCGCGGCCCGCTGATTCGCATACAAATGTACCTGCCTGCGGATACGTCACGGACACATGGCCGTGGCGAAATGGCCACACCCAAACGAGGTCAGCCCTGGCGCCTCGTACCAGGGTTACAACGCCCTTGTGGCATGACCTTCGCGGCTTGGCCGCACTGTATCCGGAGAAACACCATGTCCCGTACCCAGCTCCCTGGCAAGACCCGTATTGGCCTGATCGCTGTCGCCCTGGCCGGCGGCTTGAACCTGGTATCGTCCGCCGCTTTCGCCGTTGAGGCTCTGCCTCAGGGCTACCAGTTGGCCGCTGCCGACAAGGCCGCTGAAGGTAAATGTGGCGAGGGCAAGTGTGGCGCTACAGCAACCAGCAACACCAAGGCCGCCGAAGGCAAGTGTGGTGAAGGCAAATGCGGCGATGCCTCCTTCGCCCGCACCGACACCGACGACGACGGCCGAGTCTCGCTCAAGGAACTGCTGACGGTGGCACCGCAGGGCGGCGCGGAGTTCACCGCGATGGACAGCAACAAGGACGGTTTCCTCTCCGAGGGCGAGGTCTACACGTTCCGCAGCAACCAGTACCTGTCCAACGGCAAGCCGGTACCGACCGAGCTGTTCACCAAGCTGAGCCAGGCCAAGAACTGATTCGCCTGTTTTTCACCCTCCCTGGGCTCCCCGCCGGGGAGGGTGACCTCTCTGGAGACGCTCCATGACCACTCCCTATTTCCCACAGGGTGCAGGCCTCGGCTTGCGCCGCGCTTTGCTGCCTGAGCTGCTGGCAATGGAGGCCAGCTCCGTGGATTTCCTCGAATGCACGCCGGACAACTGGATCAATGTCGGTGGCCGTCATGGCGATGCACTGGCGCGTCTAGCCGAGCGTTTTCCGCTGGCGTGCCACGGTCTTTCGCTGTCCCTTGGTGGCCCGGCGCCGCTGGATCTTGAGCTGCTGCGGCGTACCCGCCAATTCCTCGACCAGCACAATGTGGCGTTCTTCAGCGAGCACCTGAGCTATTGCTCGGACGATGGCCAGCTGTACGACCTGCTGCCGCTGCCCTTTACCGACGAAGCGGTTCGCCATGTCGCTGCGCGCATCCGCCAGACACAGGATGTTCTGGAGCGGCGTATCGCGGTGGAAAACATTTCCTACTACGCCGCGCCGTATCAGGCGCTGGACGAGATCGACTTCCTGTGCGCGGTACTGGAGGAGGCCGATTGCGACCTGCTGCTGGACGTCAACAACCTGTTCGTCAATTCGATCAACCACCGCTACGACGCCGGCGAGTACCTGGCTGCGCTGCCGGCCGAACGGGTTGTTTATATGCACGTGGCCGGCCATTACGATGAGGCGCCAGACCTGAAGATCGATACCCACGGCGCGCCGGTAAAGAAGAACGTCTGGACCTTGTTGGAACAGGCATACCAGCGCTTCGGTGCGCTGCCGACCCTGCTGGAGCGCGACTTCAATTTCCCGCCGCTGACGGAGCTGCTGACCGAGGTCGAGCAGATTCGCTTGCGCCAGCAAGCTGCCATTCGCTGGCCGGAGGTGCGTCATGTATGAGGTGCTGCATGAGCAATTGCTGAGCATGGCGCGCTATGTGCGCGACCCGCCGCACAATGCGCCGCCACCCGGTATCGAGGCGCGGCGCCTGGCGGTGTACCGGCAGTTGTTTTTCGGCAACGTGGAGTCGCTGTTGTCGGGTGGTTTCCCGGTGATGCGTGCCTGCCTCGGGGCAAAGAAATGGCAAGCGCTGGTTGAATCCTTCTACGCCGACTACCGCTGCCAGACACCGTTGTTCACTGAAATATCAGCGGAGTTTCTCGCCTTCCTCGAAGAGGGCGGTGGCGCTGCCCTGAAGCTGCCGCCCTGGGTATTGGAGCTAGCGCATTATGAATGGGTGGAGGCCGCGCTGCTCCTGAGCGACAAGTGCGACCCAGCGCATAACACGCAAAGTGACCTGCTCGATGGCGTACTGGTGCTGTCGCCACTGGCCTGGCCATTGGCTTACCAGTGGCCAGTCAACGAAATCAGCCCGGACTACCTACCGCAGCAGGCCCCGGATCAGCCGACCTTGCTGCTGGCGCGGCGCGGTGCTGACCTGCAGGTGCATTTCTCGCGCCTCGCGCCGCTGGCCCATGCGCTGCTTGCTTCGTTGCAGGCGCACAATTGCAGTGGGCGCGAGCATCTGCAATCCCTGGCTGAAGCCATTGGTGTCGACGTGGTGGCGATTCTGCCGCAAGGCTTGGCTTTGTTGGAAAACTTGCGCGAACAGGGTGTGGTGTATGGATAACTCCGGAGCGGGTTGCCCAGCGTCAATTGGGTTGGGTTGGGTTGGGTTGTTTGGGCTGTGGGTTTATCCATTTTCTGTGGCGACGCTGCCGGCCCCTTCCGCCTTTACGGCGGCCTACTTTTTTCTTGGAAAAAGTAGGCAAAACCGCTGGCTCCTACATACGGCCCTACGCTGCGCTCCGGGTCCCTTCGCTACGGTGCCCTCCAGGGGCATCGCGGCCTACGACTTGCTTCGCCAAGTCTACGGCTCGCGAACTTCGGCTAAGGCCGAAGGGTGCTGCGCACCAGCCCCCTCCAGACACCTCCGCTCAGCCTCCTGAAGTCGCTAAGTTACGGGTGGCGCCTGCGCTGGCGCATCTTCGAAATCTGATTCTGGCGGAGCCAAGCTGATGCCAACGCGGGACAAGCCCGCGTAAAGCCGGTATCGGCTTGCTCTCGCTCCTGATCTTGATCTTGATCTTGATACACGCAAGTTCAGGCGCCGCGGACTGCGACTTCAGGAGGCTGAGTGGAGGTGCCTGTAGGGGCCAGTGCGTAGCACCTTCGGCGCAGCCGAAGAACGCGAGCCGTAGACTTGGCGAAGCAAGTCGTAGGCCGCGTGGCCCCGGAAGGTGCCGGAGCGAAGGGACCCGGAGCGCAGCGTAGGGCCGGATGCAGGAGCGAGCGGTTTTGCCTACTTTTTCCAAGAAAAAAGTAGGCCGCCGTAAGGGCGGAAGGGGCCGGCAGCGTCGCCACAAAAAATGGATAAGCCCACAACCTCAACATCCCAACCCAACCCAACCCAGTCCAGTCCAGTCCCAAGACCATGCTCCTTTACGTGAGGCCGTCGTGTATCCCTGTGCCCGCAGCGCTAATGAGCGTCAGCGGACGGCTGCCTGGGCGGCTGGACTTTACGCATCAACGGCACCAGCGAAGTGGTCACCACGAAGCACGCCATGATCATCAGAAAAGCGTCGGCGTAGGTGAGAGTTTGCGCTTCCCGCCAGGTCAGCGCCCACAGGTGATGCAGTGCCGACTGACTGGCATCGAGGCTGCTTTGTCCGAGCAGTTGGGCGTTGACGGTCAATTGTTCGAGCCAGCTGTTCATGACTTCGTTGCGGCTGTTGAGGTGTTCGGCCAGCCGCAGGAAATGCAGGTTGGTGCGGTCGTTGAGCACGGTAGCGCAGGCAGCGATACCGATGGCACCGCCGAGGTTGCGCATCAGATTGAACAAACCCGATGCCAGCTTCAGACGCTCAGGGGCCAGGGCGCCGAGGGTGAGGGTAACGACCGGCGGAACCGCCATTTGCTGGGCAAAACCGCGGATTGCCTGCGGTAACAGAAGCTCTTTGGCGCCCCAGTCATGAGTAATGGCGGAGAAGTCCCACATCGACAGGGCAAACAGGCTCAGCCCCAGCATCAAGATCCAGCGCAGGTCGATGCGGTTGGCCAGCATGGCATACACCGGGATCGCCAGCAGCTGGAACACCCCGGTGGAGAACACCGCCAGGCCGATGTCCAGCGCGCCATAGCCACGCACGTGCCCTAGAAACAGGGGAGTCAGGTAAATGGTGGCAAAAATGCCGATACCGGTGACGAAGGAAAACAGGCAGCCCAGGGCAAAGTTACGATCGCCCAGGGCGCGCAGGTCGACGATGGGTTCGGCAATGTCCAGGCAACGCCAGATGAACAGCACGCCACTGATGCCGGCAATCCAGGCAGTAATGACGATGGTGCTGTCGCTGAACCAGTTCCAGCGCGGTCCTTCTTCCAGGGTGTACTGCAGGCAGCCCAGGAACAGCGCCATCAGCAGCATGCCGAGATAGTCAGCGCCCTTGAGCAACGCGAGGTTGGGCCGGTCAACCTTGACCAGCATCGGTACGACAACGGTGACCAACAGGCCGGGTACCAGGTTGATGTAGAACAGCCAGTGCCAGGAGGCGATGTCGGTGATCCAGCCGCCCACTGCCGGGCCCAGGGTCGGGGCCAGCGAGGCAATGGCGCCAATGGTCGAGGCGGCGATCACCCGCTGCTTGCCGGTGAAGTACATAAAGGCCGTGGTGAATACCAGCGGGATCATCGAACCGCCGAGAAAGCCTTGCAAGGCGCGAAAGGCGATCATGCTCTGGATATTCCATGCCAGTGCGCAGAGCAGGCTGGTCAGGGTAAAGCCTGCGGCCGATACGGCGAACAACCAGCGTGTGCTCATCACCCGCGAGAGCCAGCCGGACATGGGGATGACGATGATCTCCGCGATCAGGTAGGCGGTCTGCACCCAGGCCGTGTCGTCAGCACCGGCCGACAGGCCGCCGCCGATGTCCTTGAGCGACGCGGAAACGATCTGGATGTCGATCAGGGCGATGAACATGCCGACGCACATACTGGCGAAGGCGGCGACTTTCTGCGCCGTACTGAGTGTGGGCAGGGGGCTGTTCATGGCCGGCTTGCCAGCGCAACATCGCTCGGTTGCGGCGCGTCACGGGTATTGACCTGGGCAACCACCGACAGCCCCGGGCGCAGCGCACCGAAGTCGGCATCGACGCTGTCCAGGCGGACCCGTACCGGCACACGCTGGACAATCTTGGTGAAGTTGCCGGTGGCGTTTTCCGGCGGCAGTACGCTGAACTGTGCCCCGGTGGCGGGTGCCAGGCTTTCGATATGACCGTGAAACTCACGACCGGGCAAAATATCGGCGCGGATGCTCACCGCTTGACCCACCTGCATGTGCGCCAACTGGTCTTCCTTGAAGTTGGCATCGATCCACAGGCCCTTCGCCGGCACTACCGAGAGCAGTTGGCTGCCTGCGGCGGCGTAGGCGCCAACCCGGGCGCGACGGTTGCCCACATAACCATCCACCGGGGCGCGCAACTCGGTATAGCCGATATTCAGCAGGGCCTGTTCACGCTCGGCCTGGGCCTGTTGCAGGGCGGCCTGGGCTTGACCACGCTGGCTGTCGATCACGTCGAGTTGACGGCGTGCCGCCATGAGCCCGGCGTCTGCGCGGGCGCGATCGGCGCGGGCGGCTTTCCAGGTGGCTTCGACCTGCTGGGCGCTCTGTACCGACACGGCCTGGGTACGAACCAGAGTCTGGTAGCGGCTGTGGTCACTGCCAGCGCGCTGCGCTTCGGCATCCGCAGCGTCGATCTGGGCCTTGGCCTGGTTGATCACCGCCTGTTGCAGTTGCTCGATCGCATCAAGGTTGACCAGGCTGGCCTGCTGCGCCGCCACGGCGCCCTCGGCTTTTGCCAGGGCGGCGCGGTAGTCGCGTACATCGATGCGGGCAAGCACATCACCAGCCTTGACGAACTGGTTGTCCAGCACCGTCACCTCACTGATATAGCCCGGCACTTTGGCACTGATGATCGTGACATCGGCGCCCACGTAAGCGTCGTCGGTGCCTTCGATGAAGCGGCTGGCCAACCACCAGTGGCTGGCATAGCCGAGGGTACCCATCAAGGCGAATGCCAACAGCCCCAGGCGCACTGCTTTCCTGCTGCGGGCGGGTGAGGAGGCGGGGGCGTCTGTTTGTTCGGGTTCAATGCTGACTTTAGCGTTCATCGCGAAATGCCCCCTGTGAAAGGCTTATGGGCGACGGGACGAGCGTCGCCGGTAAATATTACAGTCATAATATTGCACGATGAATTTCATTATGAAAGTCACTTCAGCGAAGAATCGCTGCCGATTGTCGGTTTGCTTTCGGGGGTAAGGGGGAGGGGCTGTACACCTGCGCATGGGCAAAACGAATTCTTTTGCGTGGCAACTTTGAACTTGGCCCAAGGTTCGCCTAAACCCTCTAACGAGGGCGCGTGTTGTTCAACGATTCGTTGCTCCAGCGTTCGCGTGTCCATGGCGTAATACGACCAAAGGAAGACGAGCATGACAAACAAGCTGATCGGCAAAGCAGTTTTACTTGGGCTCCTCAGTGCTGCCGCAATTTCCGTGCAGGCAGCACAAGCAGGGGGAAATGGCTGCGGTTGGGGCAACATGCTGTTTGAAGGGAAAAGCGGCCTGGGGCCCCACCTGCTGGCGACAACCACCAACGGCACCTCGGGCAACGCCACTTTTGGCCTGACCTCCGGCACCAACGGCTGCGACTCGAAAACCAAGCTGGGCTATGGTGGCCGCTCGATGCTGGCGATGAACAACATGCTTGAGGGCATTTCCGAGGACATGGCCAGAGGCAATGGTGAAGCATTGAGCGCCTATGCCACGTTGCTGGGGGTTCCCAGCGATGATCGTCAACACTTTGCCAGTGTCACGCATCGGCATTTCGATGAGATCTTTGCCAATCAGGATGTCACCGCCGAACAGGTCTATAGCAACACCCTGGCGGTGATGAGCCGCGACCCACGTCTGGCGCGTTACGTGCAGCAACCCGGCTAGCAACCTGGCAATTGTCGATCGAGCCCTCCACGGAGGGCTTTCTCATGTGCCAGGCAGAAAGTGGACATTCAGCCCATGCACGGCGCTATGCTGAATATCTAATCCCTTCGGGCAGTTATCATGCGCAGGTTGATGTTGTTACTCGCAGCCAGTGTTGTTGCGGCTTGTCAGGCGCCGATGCCAGTGGCCAATCCGCAGATGGCATGGGTCGATTTCTCTACACCATTCCCCAACGACCGCTTGCTGTTGGCCGAGCGTCTGGATAAACAGCGCCTGAGCGACGGGCGCTTTTTCGAAGTCAGCCCCGGCCGTCATGAGCTGATCGTGCGCTTCGACTACGAAGTAACCGGTGGCGGGGGCATGGGCATGATGGGCGGCCCCACCGTACGCGTCTGTTACCTGACCATTCACTACGAGCATTTCGAAGCTGGCCAACGCTATGTTCTCGAAGGGCGCTCGATGGCCATGACCCCGGAGGCACGGTTGTACAACGCCAAGCGTGAGATCGTTGCACAAGCCAGCGATTACTACTGCCTCATGTGACGTAGGGCATGGCTTCAGATGCTCAGACGTTCGTGCTTGAGGACGTTGAGCGTGGTGGTTTCGTAATGCTCACTGAGCAATGCACAGGCTCGTTCGCAATCACGGGCCAGCGCCGCCTCCATCAGTGCGCGGTGTTCGCCTGGCACGTCGCGGTCGAGACTCTCTGCATAGAGCAGCGAAAGCTGGCGATAACGGGCGGTCTGGTCGCGGAGCATGCCGGAAAAGCGCATCAGCCACTGTGAGCCGCAGGCCGACAGCAGCGCTGTATGGAACACCTCATGGGCCTGCTCCCAGTCAGGTCGCAGCATTCTCTCGGGCCCCTCGACCACCGGTAGACGGTCGAGGCGATGATGAGCGGCAATCAGCCGGCTCTCCCAGTCCAGGTCGCCCTGGCTGATCGATAAGCGCAATGCCTGGCACTCGATCAGCAGACGGGTGTTGGTGATGTCGCGAATTTCCTTGGCCGAGATATGGCCGACACTGAAGCCTTTCTGCTCAGTGGCCACCACGAAGCCAGTGGCGGCCAGGCGCGACAAGGCTTCGCGCAGCGGGATCACCCCGGCGTCATAGGACTCGGCCAGCTCCTTGAGGCGCAGCTTGCTGCCTGGCAGCAAGCGACCATTGATGATGTCCTGGCGTACGCGCGTCTCAAGCTGGGAAGCCATGGTGCGTTTGTCGGCGCCATTGCCGCCGTCTACCCAGCGTTCTGGTTGATTCATGACAGTATCCCGAATGCATCCGCTATGAGTGAAATCATACACAGACCGGCGCTTTGTAGAAAATCCCAATAAAATATATATTTTGTTGACTATATATTTATTCGGGCTTAGCTTTGAGCCATACCGTCCTTGCCGACGGTGGCCAAACAACACAAGAAGAGGTCAGGATCCATGCGTTATGTGTCTTTCAATCATCAAGGCCGTGCTGTGCTCGGCGTGCGTACCCCTGAAGGCGTCAAGGTGCTGGGCGAGGAAACGCTGGAATCGCTGCTGGCGCGTGGCGTGGATCTCACCAGCCATGGAGCGGCGGCCCAAGGCGGCGTTGTCGAGATTGGTGAGCAGGACTACCTGCCGCTGATGCGCAAGCCGGGCAAGATCATCTGTGTCGGCCTCAACTATGCCGACCACACCAAGGAATCGCCCTACGCACAGCCGGACTACCCGACCTTGTTCCCACGCTTTGCCAGCAGCCTGACGGCACACAACAAACCACTGGTTCGTCCGCGGGTGTCCGACACCCTGGATTACGAAGGCGAGATGGCCGTGGTGCTCAAGAGCGGTGGCCGCCATATCCCGAAGGATAAAGCCCTCGATTGCGTGGCCGGCTATGCACTGTTCAACGAAGGTTCGGTGCGCGACTACCAGTTCAAATCGCCGCAGTGGACCGTCGGCAAGAACTTCGATGACACCGGCGCCTTCGGCCCCGATCTGGTTACCGCTGACGAACTGCCGCTTGGCGGCAAGGGCTTGCTGTTGCAGACGCGGGTCAACGGCAAGGTCGTGCAATCGGCCAATACCGAGGACATGCTGTTCGACGTCGCCACGATCATTTCCACGTTGAGCGAGGCGGTGACCCTGGAGGCTGGCGACGTCATTGTCAGCGGTACCCCGGCCGGCGTTGGTTTTGGCATGAACCCCAAGGTTTACCTCAAGGCTGGCGACGTGGTGGAGGTGTCCATCGAAGGCATTGGCCGCTTGGTCAACCCAGTGACCGATGAGGTCTGAGCCCCGGCAAAAAGCGCAGAAGCCTCGTCGCTGAGGCTTCGACAACAACAAGACGAGGGAAGCGATCATGAACATCACGTCTCGTGGCGTGCATTCGATCGATCATTACGCATTGTTCGTTCCGTCGCTGGCGCAGGGCCGGCACTTTTTCGAGCACTTCGGCCTGGATGTGTGCGAGCGCGATGGCCAGCTGGATATCCAGGCTGGCGATGGGCATCGTTGGGCCAGCTTGCTACCGGGGGCGAGCAAGTCACTGGCATGGATCAGTTTCAATTGTTTCGAAGCCGACCTCGATTCGTTGCGCGAGCAAGTGGTGCGTAGCGGGGCGACCCTTGAACAAGGTGACGGCACCGGCTTCTGGTTTCGTGATCCGGACGGCAACCTGCTGCAGATCAAGGCTGGGGCCAAGACGATGCCCGATAGCCGTCGCGAAACACCCGAAAGCGTGCGTACGCTGCGGGGCGTGGGCAGCAGGGACACGGTGAGCCAGGTCCGGCCGCAGCGCTTGTCCCATGTGCTGTTGTTTTCCCCCGATGTATCGCGCTCTGTTGCCTTTTATGAACAAGCGCTGGGTTTGAAACTCTCCGACCGCTCCCAGGACGTGATTGCCTTCACCCATGCTCGTCACGGTTGCGACCACCACCTGGTGGCCTTTGCCAAAAGTACGGGCAAAGGCTTCCATCACGCCGCCTGGGAAGTGACCAGCATCGACGAGGTTGGCAATGGCGCCGAGCAGATGGCTGCTGCGGGATACATTGAGGGCTGGGGCACCGGCAGGCATTGCCTGGGTTCCAACTACTTCCATTACGTGCGGGATCCTTGGGGATCGTTCAGCGAATACTCCACCGAGATGGATTTCATCGAGGCAGGGAGTGAGTGGCCGGCAGGTGATTTCCCGGCCGAGAGCTCGCTGTATCTCTGGGGGCCGGCCGTTCCTGACTACTTCATTCTGAACACTGAGGTCGGCAGCTGATAGGCGCGCCAATGACCGTTTAACGCCCATTTTTCGCTTTGGCCGGCTGCCTCTGGCATCCGGCACGGGATCGGCTTGTCTGCCAATCCCCAAGCGGGCCTTGGGTAGTGCGATTCCAAGAACAAGAGTGCGGAGTAATGTTATGAATCTGCAAAATACGTCTGAAGTCATCGAAGTCCCGGTGCTGATTGTCGGCGGCGGCCCTTCCGGCCTGACAGCCTCCCTGTTGCTGTCTCGCTATGGCATTGGCAACCTGCTGATCAACAAGTACCGCTGGACTGCCAATGGCCCGCGTGCGCACATCACCAATCAGCGCACCATGGAAGTTTTCCGCGATGCCGGGGTCGAGCCACAGGTGGTCGCCGCTGCAAGTCCCCACGAACTGATGGCCAATAACGTCTGGGCCACCAGTTTCAGTGGCCAGGAGCTGGGGCGCTTGCTGACCTGGGGTAACGCCATCGAGCGCAAGTCTGACTATGAACTGGCCAGCCCGTCGGCCATGTGCAACATCCCCCAGCATCTGGTGGAACCGATTCTGGCCAATGAAGCGCTGCGCGCCGGTAGCGAAATGCGCTTCAACAACGAACTGCTGGACTTCACCCAGGACGCTGACGGCGTAACCGCCCGCATACTCGATCGAGGCACCGGGCGCGAGTTCACTGTGCGGGCGCAGTACATGATTGGTGCGGACGGTGCGCGCAGCCGGGTGATGGAGCTGTTGGGCATCCCGCTGCAAGGCGAGGTTGGTCTGGGATGCGCGGTCAACGTCTGGTTGCGGGCCGATCTGCGTCAATACTGCGAAAGCCGTCCGGGTGTTCTCTACTGGATGGTGCAGCCCGGCAACGATTACTGGGTGGGCAGCGGCACCTTTATCTGTGTGCGGCCCTGGAACGAGTGGGTGATGCTGTTCATGTACGACCCGGCCCAGGGCGAGCCAGACCTGAGTGAGGCGGCGGTGATCGAGCGGGCCCGGCGGGTTATCGGCGATGCCGAGATACCGATTGAAGTGCTGACCACCAGCAAGTGGCAGATCAACCACGTGGTCGCTGAACGCTACTCCGAAGGCCGGGTATTCTGCTGCGGCGACGCCGTGCATCGGCATCCACCGGCCAACGGTCTGGGCACCAACACCTCGGTACAGGACGCCTACAACCTTGCCTGGAAACTGGCCATGGTCCTCAAACGCGAGGCCGGGCCAGGCTTGCTGGACAGCTATTCCCAGGAGCGCCAGCCAGTAGGTCGCCAGGTCGTCGATCGGGCCATGGCCAGCGTCCAGAACATGCTGCCGATTTCCAACGCCCTGGGGTTCGAGCCCGGCCAGAGCGAGGCCGAAGGCTGGGCGAGCCTTAACGAACTCAATGCCAGCAGCCCGCTGGGTCGTGAGCGTCGCGCAGCGCTGGAACAGGCCATCCAACTGCAGCACTACCAGTTCAACTGCCATGGTGTGGAACTGGGGCAGCGTTATGCCAGCTGCGCAGTGTTGAGCGATGGCAGTGAAGCTCCAGCCTACGTGCGCGATCCCGAACTTTATTACCACCCGACCACCTGGCCGGGCGCACGCTTGCCACACGCCTGGTTGCATGACGACGCCGGCCGCAAGCTTTCCACGCTGGATATCTGTGGTCACGGACATATGACCTTGCTTACCGGGCACGGCGGCGAGGCCTGGTGTCAGGCCGCCGAAGCGGTCGCCCGCGAGCTGGGTATCGAGCTTGAGGTGCGCCGCATTGGTCTGGGGCTGGAATACGCCGACAGCTATGGCGACTGGGCACGCTTGCGCTGGATCAATGAGGACGGCTGTATGCTGGTGCGTCCCGACCAGCATGTCGCCTGGCGCGCGCAGAGCGTATCGCCAACCGCCGATGCCGACCTGCTGCAGGCACTCAGGGCCGTCCTGGCCCGTCAGTAATCACTTCACTTCGCGCTACATGAGCCCCTCCCGCCAGGCTGGTAACAGCCTGGTTCGGGATCGTTTTCCCCCCACGAAGGTAATCCCGGGACGGGGCTCGCCCAATTCGCTGCACAACAACAATAAGAGGCAGGTATGTCGAAGAAGGTGCTGGCTTGTATAAGCGCAGGTGCGCTCGTCGCTGTGACGTTGAGCGCACAGGCTGAGGAAGAAGAAAAAGGCGAGGGGAGTCTGGCCCGTTGGCTGCTCGGCCCGGCACTGGAGCGTGACCATGGCATTCGGATATCCGGATTGCTGGACGTCGGCTATGCGCGCAACAACCGCTCAAGCGCTGACGAGCGCGAGGACGGTTTGAGCAATATGCCGTTGACCGGCTTTTCCGATGAGGGCTTCGAGTTGGCCTCCGTGCATCTGTTCGTTGACAAGGCGCTGGTGGCCAACGTCGTACCGCGGGTCACGCCGTTGCCTGGGCCCAAGCCTGAGGAGGTTTCGTTCGGCTTCAGCGTAGAGACCTTGTATGGGCGCAATGCCCAGTTCGCGCGCACCTTTGGCTGGGACATGCACTGGCCGGCCAATTCGCCGGGCGACGATGATGCTGAACGCGCCAAGCGTGACAAGGAAAAATTTGTCGCCACCCCCAACCTGTTCGCCTCCGTCTACCTGCCCTATGGCCCAGGCGTGAGCCTGATCGCCGGGATTTTCGGCCCGGCACTGGGCTACGAGATCCCGCCAAACATCCGCGAGGCACGCAACCCTTTCGCCAGCAAGACCTACGCCTTCGTTTCCGAGCCCAGCACTGTCGCAGGCGTGCTGGCCAGCACCCGCGTGTTCAGCGGCGAAAGCGGCATCCTCGGTGCAGAACTGGGCATGGTGCAGGGGCGCAATAATCTGCGCGACAACAACAGCGGTAAGTCGGTACTCGGTGCATTGCGCTGGCGTACGGCAGACATGCAAACCTGGGTCGACTACGAGTTCATGGTCGGCAACGAAGAAAATCATGACTTCGACGACGTCCAGGCACCCACTGCAAGGCTGGTATCCGAAGCTGGACAACTGCGTCAGCAGCACTCACTCAACGCCTGGCATGCCATCGATGAGCGCTGGTCCTTGGGCGGGGAGATGGTCTATGGCCGTCAGTCCGGGGATGGCAAGGCCGGTACTGTCGATATCGTCACCGGGCCTGGATTCGATGGGGCTTCGTGGTGGGGTATCAATAGTGTGGTCACCTACCAGTACCGCAAGGATCTGGCGTTCTCTGCCCGTGGTGAGCATTTCCGCGATCGGGATGCTTTCGTCCTGTTCCCGACCAGCAACGCGCGTGGCGACTTCAATGCCCTGACCGTCGGCTTTCGCTGGGATGCCACGCGTCATATCAGTATCCGCCCCGAGTTGCGTTACGACTGGTTCGAGCCGGTCGCACATGATCGTGTCTACGGCAATGGGCGTGATCGCACCCAACTGACTGGTTTGGTCGAAGCCCTGGTGTATTTCTGAAGCCATTACCCAAACAACCTTCTGGCAATTGACGTTCATTCCATCCATGCCCATGCGGGCTGAGGATCTTGCGTATGTTCGATAAAAAGTACGAATGGAAAGCTGTGGCCCTGTTGGCGATTGGTTTTGGCCTTGTAGGCCTGGATCGCTTCATCATCCTGCCGCTTTATCCGGTGATGATGCGTGATCTGGGCCTGGACTATCAGGACCTCGGCAACATCTCGGCCGTCCTGGCCCTGGCCTGGGGTATTTCCTCGATTTTCATGGGGCGCTTGTCAGATCGCATCGGCCGACGCAAGGTGATCATCCCCTCGGTGGTCATCTTCTCCTTGCTGGCTGGTTTCTCAGGGCTTGCCAGTGGTGTAGGAGGGCTGCTGTTGATTCGTGCGGTCATGGGCGTGGCGGAAGGGGCATTCACTCCGACCTCTATCGCCGCGACTGCGGAGGCCTCGCACCCTTCGAGGCTGGGTATGAACATCGGCATCCAGCAGGCGTTCTTTCCTCTGCTGGGGCTAGGGCTGGCCCCTATCATTGCCACCCAGTTGCTGCTGGTGGTCCCATCATGGCGCTGGGTGTTCGTGCTGGTGTCAGTGCCTGGCTTCCTCGTGGCCTGGGCGCTGTACAAGGTTCTGCGTGAACCTGTTGCTCAACGTCCGGTGAACAAGGCCGTCGACGGCATCGCGGGTGACTGGTTGGCGGCGTTACGCTTTCGCAACGTGCAGCTCAATCTGGCGGGTATGTTCTGCATGCTCACTTGCCTGTTCGTCAGTTCTGTCATGCTTCCCAGCTACCTGACCGACTTTTTGCATCTGGATATGCAGAAAATGGGCTTCGTGATGTCAGCTATCGGCTTCGGGGGCTTCTGCGGCATGGTGCTCATGCCGACGCTTTCGGATCGTCTTGGTCGTAAGCCGGTTGCGTTGATTTCCTGTGTTGCCACAGGGGTGTCGCTATGGCTGATGATCCATACCGGTGCCGAGCCGGTCAGGCTGTTCCTGCTGCTGTTCGCAACCACCTTCTTCAACTTCAGCATGATCTGCATGATCGTCGGGCCGCTCACCAGTGAGTCAGTTCCACCGGCATTGATTTCTACCGCGACCGGGCTGGTGGTGGATATCGGTGAAGTATTTGGTGGTGGTGTCGCACCTGCACTGGCCGGCTACATCGCTCAGCACTACGGCATTGAAAAGACCCTTTACCTGGCCCTGGCCGGGGCCGTGCTGGGTTTGCTGGTGGCGGTCTGCTTGCGGGAAACTGCACCGGCAAGCAGCCAGCTTAGGCAGCAGAAGTCGGCGGAGCCGCTCTGACCTTAGGCATTTATGTGAAGTCTGGATTTAATAGCTGTTGCCCAAGAATGTCGGGGGGGCTTGTGCACTCCCCGACACTCGCTTTGCAAGACGCTGCGCCGGGCTTAGAAATGCCACTCCATATGGAGTGTTGGGGCATGGCTATTGACGCCAGGTTTGTGCATTGCGCCGTACTTATGGTGCCACCACTCGTATCCAGGGCCGGCCCAGAACGTGTTCCTGGCGCCAAACACCAGCTTGCCGACATCGACCATCAATGCACCGCGTACCAGGCTTTCCTCTCCGGTGTCGTCATCGAAGTAGTCCTTGCCCTTCGCGGTTTTGTAACTGGCAAACCCGTGAAACTTGAGCGGTACCTCGCCAAGCTGGA
The DNA here is from genome assembly GCF_059415665.1 of Pseudomonas sp. GW821-FHT10B02. Taxonomy (NCBI): domain Bacteria; kingdom Pseudomonadati; phylum Pseudomonadota; class Gammaproteobacteria; order Pseudomonadales; family Pseudomonadaceae; genus Pseudomonas; species Pseudomonas sp. GW821-FHT10B02. Next base: position 32,376 of record NZ_JBWKNR010000010.1, read on the forward strand.
AGGGATATCCCCAGGCCAGATGTACCACGTAATAGGGATCGAACTCGATGTTTTCGGTTTTACACGCGGGCAGGCCGCAGTGATTCCATTCCATGGAATACAACAGGCTCAGGTCCAGATAACCGGGTACATCGAATTTAAGCGTAGGGCCTACCAGTAGTTGACGTTTGCGGGTGGAGAAGTCGTTGTTCTTGTAGTTCAGTTCGACACCGCCGGTCAGCGCGATGTCCTTGATCGGGCCGTAGCGCAGGGAACGATCGAACACCTTGCTCAGGAACAGCTGGTGGCGATAGACCAGATACGCCTCGACGGCACCTGAGTCGCTGTCTTTCTTTGGATCATTGCTGTCGGACTTGAGCACGTCCAGATTGAAGAAATTCATGCCCCATTCGTTGCCACTGCTGTGACCGAGCTGGTAGATCTCCTTCTGGATCTTCTTGTCCACCGGTGGCTCGCTGTAATGCTCACCGTAGCGAAAGCCGACGAAGGTGTCGCTCCATTGCGCGGCATTGGCAGCAACGGCCGTGCTGCTCAGGGTAAGTGCGGTCAGTACCTTGCAAATGCGTTCTTGTAATTGTTTTGCGTTCATCTAGGTGCGTTTCCGGTTGTTTGCCACCTGCGCGGGGTGTGCGTGCAGGTGGCGTGGGGGAAGGGCGGTCGTGTACCGCCCGGGATTCACTTCATGGTCGGCATGACAAAGTCGGCGCCGGTGCGGATGCCACTCATCCAGCGCGAGGTGATGGTCTTGAGGCGGGTGTAAAAGCGCACACCTTCAGGGCCATGCATGTGGTGGTCGCCGAACAGCGAGTTTTTCCAGCCGCCGAAGCTGTGGAAGGCCATGGGCACCGGGATGGGCACGTTGATGCCGACCATGCCGACCTGGATCTCGTGACCGAACATGCGTGCCGAATCGCCATCGCGCGTGAAGATGGCGGTGCCGTTGGCGTACTGGTGGGCATTGATCAGGGCCACCGCCTCCTGGTAGCTCTGAACCCTGACCACACCAAGCACGGGGCCAAAAATCTCTTCTTGATAGATGCGCATGTGAGCGGCGACGTCGTCGAACAGACTGCCACCGAGGTAGAAGCCGTTCTCGTAGCCGGGTTGCTGCATGCGAAAGTCGCGGCCGTCTACCACCAGCGTTGCGCCTTCCTCGACACCAACATCGACATAGCCGCGTACGCGCTCCAGGTGCTCGCGGCTGATCAATGGGCCCATTTCGGCTTGCGGGTCGCTACCAGGGCCGATCTGCAGAGCACGCACTCGCGGTGCGAGGCGTTCGATCAACGCATCGGCGGTCGCATCGCCCACCGCGACAGCAACGGAAATCGCCATGCAGCGTTCACCCGCAGCGCCATAGGCTGCGCCCATCAAAGCGTCGACCGCTTTGTCGAGGTCGGCGTCAGGCATCACCACCATATGGTTTTTCGCGCCGCCCAGCGCCTGCACGCGCTTACCGTTGGCCGCGCCGGTGGCGTAGATATGGCGGGCGATGGGCGTGGAACCGACGAAGCTGACCGCTTGCACGTCCGGGTGCGCAAGGATGGCGTCGACCGCCTCCTTGTCACCATTGACTACGTTGAATACGCCGTCGGGCAAGCCGGCCTCGGACAGCAGTTCGGCAAGCAGCAACGCCGCTGACGGATCGCGCTCGGACGGTTTGAGGACAAAGGTATTGCCGCAGGCCAGGGCTACCGGGAACATCCACAGCGCGACCATCGCCGGGAAGTTGAACGGGGTAATCCCGGCTACCACGCCAAGCGCCTGGCGCATTGCGTGCGAGTCGATGTGACTACCGATATTTTCGGTAACTTCGCCCTTGAGCAGGTGCGGGGCGCCGCAGGCGAACTCCACCACCTCCAGGCCGCGCACAACCTCGCCCATGGCATCGGAATGCACTTTGCCGTGTTCAGCGCTGATAATCGTCGCGAGTCGCTCGGCATTCTGTTCCAGCAGTTCCTTGAAGCGGCTCAAGACCCTGGCGCGACGCAGTGGCGTGGTTGCCGACCATGCCGGGAAGGCGGCCTTGGCGGTGGCAACCGCTTCGTTCAGCTCCTCGGCGCTGGCCAGCGCAACCTGGGCGCTCAGCTGTCCTGTGGCCGGGTTGCGTACTTCGTTGAAGCGACCACTGCGGCTTTCGCGGCGCTGGCCATTGATGTAGTGCTGCAAGGTAATCATCGGTTTTCTCCAGGCGAGCAGTCCCGATCCGGCAGGTCAAATGCCGGGTGGCGAGGCTGCGATTCAGGGGCGGGAATTCAGGAAGTGGCGGATTGCGCCGGTTTCAACGGGTTTGCGGGGTGGTCCAGTGGTGCTTCGGCTTGGGGCATGAAGAACATGATCAGCATGCCGGCGGCGAAGAATCCGGCGCAGACCAGCAAGCCGAGCGCCAGGCTGTGGTGGATGGCAATACCGCTGAGCAGCAAGGGTGCGAAGGCGGCAAGGCCGCGGCCGAAGTTGAAGCAAAAGCCGGCACCGATGGTACGTACCCGCACCGGGTAGAGGGCACTGAAATAGGAGGCGAACAGGCTGGCAAAGGCATAGAAGAAGGCGTACACCGGGCCCAGCCAGAACAGCACCTGGTTGTCGGTGGTAAGTGCGTAGATCGCCAGCATCACTGAGCTGCCCAGGAGCGACAGCAATGTGGCGTTGCGCTTGCCGATGCGGTCAGCAAACAGCCCGAAGGCGTTGATGCCGATGAACGCACCAATGTTCAGGATGGTCATGAAGTGGGCCATCATGCCGATTGCCAGCCCGCGTTCGTGCACCAGATAGGTGGGCAGCCAGGTGCTGGCGCCCCAGAAGCCGATCACCGAACAGCTTGCCGCAGCTGTACCTAGCAGCGTCACGCGCAGCAGGCCCGGGGCGAAGATTTCGCGAACCGAGGCATTGATGGGGACATCCGTGCAGGTGGCAGCGATAGCTTTCTGGGCTTTCCATTCAGGTGACTCCGGTACGAACAGCCAAAGGTAGAGCACAGGAATGAGTGTCGAGATACCCGCTGCAAGGAACAGCAGCTGCCAGTCCGGCAGGAATGCCTTGCCAGCCATCGCCGCGATTGCCGCGCCCACCGGAAATGAGCTGAGTACGAAGCCGGTGGCCCGGGCGCGTTGGTGTGCAGGCCAGGTCTCGGCGATATAAGCCGAGACAATGCCCCACACGCCCCCCAGGCCCAGGCCCGAGAAAAAGCGCAACAACAGTAGCAAGTACCAGTCATGGGTGGATGCCACGGCCATGGTCAGTGCGCCAAAGCTCACCAGCGAGAGTAAAAGCGCCTTGCGCCGGCCAAAATTGTCCGAGTACCAGCCGGTGGTAATGCTGCTGAAACCGATGCCAAGCAATGTCGCCGAGGCGAGCATGCCGGCCTGGCCTATGGACAGCCCCAAGTCCTGCTGGATCACCGGCAAGGCGATGGTCAGCAGGATGATTTCCATCGCGTCGAACAGATAGGCGAGGAAACCGCCGACGAGCACATGCCATTTCGAGATGTTCTGCATGGTTGCGTCTCCGTCAGCGATTGAGCCGATATGTGGAAGGGAAGGTCGGGTGGTTGTGCCGCATGGTGTTCTCCTTGTTTTTGTTGTGTACGGCGTTGCGCGCTTGGCGTTCGGCAGTTCGGAGTCTCTACAGCAGGGCACAGCTCTCTTCGAAGCTCAGGCGCGGGCTGCGCGGGAACAGTTTCGAGGGGTCGCCATAACCGAGGTTGCAGAGAAAGTTGGTTTTCACTTGCTGGCCGGGGAAGTTGGTGCTGCTGGCGAAGAATTCGGCGTCGACGCGCTCGTGGTCGAAGCCGGACATTGGCCCGCAATCCAGGCCCAGCGCCCGCGCGGCGAGAATGAAGTAGCCGCCCTGCAGCGAGCTGTTGCGCAGTGCGGCTGCATCGATCAGCTGTGGCTGCGCGGCGTACCAATCGCGCATGCCTGGGTTGTGCGGAAACAGCCGCGGTAGCTGCTCATGAAAATCGGCGTCGTAACCGATGATCGCGGTCACCGGCGCCTGCAGGGTTTTCTCCACGTTGCCCGCCGCCAGCGCGGGCAGCAGGCGCGCCTTGGCCTCGGCGCTACGCAGGAAGACGATGCGCGCCGGGCAACCGTTGGTACTGGTCGGGCCCCAGCGCACCAGGTCGTAGATGGCGCGCAAGGTGTCGTCGTCGACGGCTTTGTCGAGCCATCCGTTCTGGCTGCGGGCATCGCGAAACAGCAGGTCGAGTCCTTGCTTGGACAGTGTTTCTTTCATTGTGCTGGGCTCCTGTAGCGGTCAGCGGGTGTGGCGCCGGCGCTCAGCCAGCGAACGCGGGGTGACGGTTTCATTTTCATTGCTGCCACCGAGGAAGTACTCCACCGACATGGGTGGGCCCCACTGGTAAAGGCTGGAGTCACAGGCCTGGGTGCAGTTCATCGGGGAGGTGTGATTGAACAGATCGCCGTCGGTGAAGTGTTCGATGAGGTTGCCCGACGGGTCGCGCCAGTAGTCGAATATCTGGCTGCCGAGTACATGGCGCCCGACCCCCCAGAATGGCGTCCAGCCCTGGTCGTCCATCCACTCGTGGCCCAGGCACTGGGCATCGAAATCCTGAACCTCGAATGAGGCATGATGGACCACGTCACGATTGGCCTGGAAAAGCGCAATGGTGTGGTGATCGGTCCAGTTGATGCCGCGGTTCAGGCGCAGGAACGCAGCGGACGGGCAATCCTGCTCGTCACCTTCGACGATCAGGTCGGAGGGCAGCATGCCCAGCACGTTGCGGTACCAGCCGATCATGCTGGGCATGTCGGCGACGCCGATGGCGACATGCCCCAGGCGCATGACCTTTGCCGGTCCCTTGCCGGGCCGTTGTACGTCGCCAAAGCGGCGCTTCTCAACCGCCGAATTGAGTACCAGCGCCGAGCGTTGCGCCAGTGCTTCGACCGGCTGGATACCGTGCACCAGCTCAATGCGTCGCCCGGATGGATCATGTAACACCACGCAATGGCCACCGCCGGGGTGCTTCAGCGCCTGGATTGCTGAAGCACCTGGCAAGCGTTCGGCAACGTGCAGGTCGGCAAAGGATTCAACGGCGAAAGCGATGGCGCCCAGAGACGGGGTGTCGGCGCGCTCGGCGATGTAGACATAAGGCAGCGTACCGGTGCCGCGCAGGTAAAGACGCTGTTCGGTCCGATGGCTTACGGTCAGGCCGAAATCGAGCAGGAAGCGTTCAAGCAGGTCGAGATCGGCATGCCGGTAGACCACGTGGTTGATGTCTTTGATGTGCAGCATGGCTGCGTCTCCTCAGCCCAGGGCCGACGATGGGTTTGGGTATTCGCTGGCGCGGGTGCGTTTTCCGGGCAGCCGCCTGCGCGAACCGTAAATCGGTCCGGGCGCAGGCAGCCGGGATCGCTCCCGCCTGTTAAAGGCGAACGGGTTTTCGACTAACGAGCAGGGCGCCGTCTCAGGCGGTCGGTGTCTCGGCGGCGATCGGATTGCTCAAGGTACCCAGGCCTTCGATCTCCACGGTGCAGACATCGCCAGGTTGCATGAACAGCATTGGGCGGCGAGCCCAGCCGATACCGGCCGGGGTTCCGGTGACGATGACATCGCCAGGTTCGAGGGTGACGGCTTCGCTGAGCACAGCGATGAGTTGCGCGACATCGAAGACCATGTCGGCGGTGTTGCCTTGCTGTTCGACCTTGCCGTTCAGGCGTGTGGTCAGCGCCAGGCCACGGGCGCCGGCTGGCAGTTCGTCAGCGCTGACGAAGGCCGGGCCGAAAGCGCCGGTGGCATCAAAGTTCTTGCCAATGGTCCATTGCGGCGACTTGAACTGGTAATCACGTACCGAGGCTTCGTTGAAGATCGAGTACCCGGCAACATGCGCCAAGGCATTCTCCCGGGATATGTGGCGGCCGCGCGTGCCGATGATCACTGCCAGTTCGCCTTCGTAATCCAGTTGCCCGGAAGCCAGCGGGCGCACAATGGCTTCGCCGTGGCCAATCAGGGTCGTGGAGAAGCGGGGGAAGAAGGTGGGGTAGTTCGGCTGCTCGTAGGGACTTTCTTTGGTGTGATCCGCGTAGTTCAGGCCGACACAGACGATTTTGCCCGGCCGCTCGATCGGCGCTAGATAGCGGATACGGGAAGCGTCGAGCAGAGGCGCTTCGCTTAGCTGGCGGTGCGCGTGTTGCAGGGCCTGGGCGCCGCGTTCCAGCAGCTCGAACAGTGAGCCCGGATAGCCAGGCAGATTTTCGCTGAGGCCACGCAGGCCATTTGGGGTCTCCACGGCCAGGCCCTTGATAGCACCCTCGGCAAAGCTGACAAAACGCATGATCCATACCTCGCTGTTATTATTTTTCAAGGCTTATGTAAACGGTACCGTACCGTACCGTTTTGCTGTTCGAAGATTCCCATTGTCATTTCCCCATGTCAATGGCGCCGATAAGACGTGTTTGGAATAAATGATCAGGTTTGATATGCGATTGTATTGCGAATGTGGAACGCCCCCCGCAGGGCAGGTAGGCTATGCGCGGAACGATGTCGAATCGAAAGGAAGAGGTGCTTCTTGAGCGAGCGGGTGGAAAGTAAGCGGCAAGCCGAAAAGAGGGAGGCGATTCTCGCGACGGCGACGGAAATGTTCCTGGAAGAGGGGTATGCCGGGGTAAGCGTGGATGCAATCATCGCCCGCATCGGTGGTTCCAAACGAACCGTGTATGCCTACTTCGGTGACAAGGACGGCTTGTTTGCAGCGATTATCGCCCGCCTGTGCGAGCAGATCGTCAACCCGCTCACGCATATGGACCTCAGTTGCAAACCGCTACCGGAAGCATTGCGCACAATTGCCGAAACCTTCCTTGAGGTCATTCTTGCGCCGCGAACGATCGCCATGCATCGGCTGATCGTGGCCGAGGCGTTGCGGGCACCGGAAGCTGCCCGAGCGTTTTTCGAAGCAGCGCCGGGCGCTGCTTATGGCTGCTTGCGCGAGTACTTCGGCTGGGCCGAGAAGGCCGGAATCGTGCAGGCGGGCGATGCGCAAACCCGGGCTGTGCTGTTTCTGGATGCCTTGACGGGCGACTTCCAGTTGCGCTGCCTTCTCGGCTTGATGGACATACCGTCCGAGCTGGATCGACAGCGCAGGATAGACGAAGCCATCAACATTTTTCTGAGTGGTTTGAAGCTATAGCTATCAGACAACGCCTTGAGCCGCCTACGGAACACGTCATATCGTAGGCGGCGTCAAGGGCTTGCGGCTTACCCGGCTTGCTGCTGGACGATCACCGTCTGCGCCGGCATCGGGGCCGGGAAGCCGGCCTCGCCGAGGGCATCTTTGATGGTGCGGTTGGTGTCGAAATAGACCTGCCAATAGTGCTCGTTGTGGCAGTACGGGCGCACCGCCAGTACCGGGCCGACCAGGTTGAACTCCAGAATCTCCACATCCACCCCAGGCTCGGCGAGCACATTGGGCAGCGCCGCGATGTGCTGCTTGAGCAACGCCGCAGCCGCTTTCCAGTCTGCCGCGCCAGACAACTGCGCCTGCAGCTCGACCCGGCGGTACGGGTTGTGGGTGAAGTTCTGGATGTTGTCGCTGAAGATCTTGTTGTTGCCGACCAGGGTCAGCACGTTGTCCGGGGTGTTGATCGCGGTAGCGAAGAGACCGATCTCAGTGACCGTACCGATCACGCCGCCGGCGCTGATGAAGTCACCGACCTTGAACGGGCGCAGGACGATAATGAAGGCACCGGCCGCCAAGTTGGCCAACAGCCCCGACCAGGCCATGCCGATGGCCAGACCGACCGCGGCAAGCAGCGCGGCGAAGGTAGTGGTCTGCATGCCGAGGTAACCGAGGATGCCGATCACCAGGATGATGTTCAGTGTCACGGTGATGACCGAGCCGACATAGCGCAGCACGGTCGGGTCGAGCTTCTGCTTGGTCAGCGCCCGTTGCACCATGCCGACGGCAAAACCGATCAACCAGCGTCCGATGATCCAGAAGGCAATGGCGGAGAGAAGCTTGACCGCGAAAGCGGCCCCGTACTGTTGCACCAGCGCGATCAGCGCGTTGAACTTCTCGGTGGTCACGTTAACGATGGTTTCGTCCATGGCTGGGGCTCGAAAATGAGGGATTGGCCTCAAAACGCTAGCACAAGCTGTGTGCCACGCCAGCCAATAGGCCAGGACATAGCCTGCGGGGACATTCTCAATTCATATGTTGCAAGTACTGCTACCAGCCAAGGTTCCCGGCCGCTGCCTGCCGGTACTCGTGTTCCAATCGCCGGACCAGTGTTTCTACGTTTGGGATATCGTCGATGTTGCCAACGCCGTGCCCGGCAGCCCAGATGTCTTTCCACAGTTTATGGCCATTGTGTCCGCCCGTTGCGCCTTGCGCTGGGTGTTCGGGCAGGTTGTCCGGGTCCAGGCCACAGCGGGTGATACTGTGCCTCAGATAATTGGCCGGCAGGCCGCTGAACAGCGCGGTATTGACGATCTGGTCGGCATCGGCGGCAAGCAGCATCTGTTTGTAGCCGGGATCGACTTCACATTCCCGGGTAGCGAGAAAACGCGTCCCGACATAGCCCAGATCAGCGCCCATGATGCGTGCAGCCAGCAGATCCTTGCCAGTAGTGATGCCACCAGCGAGCAGCAGGATGCCGTTGAAAAAGCGCCGTATTTCGTTGACGAACGCCAAGGGGTTGAGGGTGCCGCCATGCCCACCGGCACCGGCACAGACCGCGACCAGCCCATCGACACCAGCTTCGGCCGCCTTGTGCGCGTGGCGCACACTGACCACGTCGTGCAACACCAGCCCGCCATAACCATGCACGGCGTCGACCACCTCGCCGGGGGCGCCGACGCTGGTGATGACAATCGGCACCCGGTGTTTCACCAGCAGCGCCAGGTCTTGCTCCTGGCGCGTGTTGCTGCGCCTGACAATCTGATTGATGGCGAAGGGTGCAGGCGCTGCTACATTCACTGGCTGGGCGCAGGCAAGCTCCTCGGTCAACTGCGCCAGCCAGCCGTCCAGTTGCGCGGGGCTGCGTGCATTGAGCGCCGGCATGGCGCCGATGATTCCGGCACGACATTGCGCGGTCACCAGAGGTGGGGTTGAAGCCAGAAACATAGGTGCGCCGATCAATGGCAGGCGCAGGCGATTACTCAAAAAGTCAGGCAGCGGCATGGCTGGCGCTCCGCGTCAAAGGTGTTTGCAACGGGAGGTCGCGGGCTGTCAGGGCGGCCCAGAATCCTTGGCTGCCGGCGCTGATTGCCGACTGGCCAAGCACCTCGGCCCACTGCGCGTCGCTGCCGAACTCGTCGCGCCAGGACCACAGGCGCCGGGTGCTGTAATGCAGACTGTGTTCGTGGGTAAAGCCAATGGCGCCGTGAACCTGATGGACGATTGAGGTCACTAGTGTCGCGGCTTCGCCAGCACAGACCTTGGCCACGGCGACGTCGAAGGTCAGGCTGGTGGGCTGGCCGGCTTCGCTGCTCAGGGCCAGGCCAGCGCTGTGCAGGGCGATCTGGGTGCTGGCACTTGCCGCAGCAATGCTACCGGCAGCATGCGCAAGCTGTTGCTGAAGCGCCTGGAACGTGCCGATCGGCTTGCCGAACTGCACCCGTTGATTGGCGTAGGCCAACGCCTGATCGAGGCTCGATTCCAGGGCTCCGACCAGCATGCAGGCGCGCGCCAACGCACCGAACAGCCACACCGGCTCGCATACGTCAGCCACTTGCAAGGGCGCGATGGCCTGCACCGGTACGTTGGTGAACTCCAGGCTATCGCGTTCTTCACCGGCGAAATTGGTGCCAGCTGTCAGTTTTACCCCGATCTGTCGCAGGTCAACCAAGGCGATTCGTCCGCCACAGTCGGCCATAGCTGCCCACTGGCAACTGCGCGCCCAGGGTACGTTTAAGCAGCGACCGTCGAGCTGTCCGTCGGCGCTCAACTGCAAGTCGCCGAGGCGCCCGGTCTGGATAAGGCTGATCGGGCCTTCGGGTACCTGCAGCCCGGCACGTGACAGCAGCAGCCCCGCGAGCATGGTTTCGCTCAGGGGCAACGGCAGGTTCCAGTAGCCCAGGGCATGCAGGATCGGGCTGGCTTCCAGCCAGCTGGCAGCGCTGCCGCCAGCGGCTTCTGTCATCAACGCGGCTGTCAGACCATGGTCCACCAGTGGCTGCCAGAGTTCGCTGGGCGGCTGCCCGGTGTCGAAGCGGGCCATGACCTCAGGGCTGACCAGCTCGGCAAACAGACCCTGGACGCTGTGGGTGATCATCTGTTGCAGTTCCGACGGAGCCTGAGCATCGTTGTTGTAAGTATTGGGAGCCTGGTTCATCGCAGTCCTAATCCTCTGGCAATGATTGAACGAAGAATCTCGCGGGTGCCGCCACGCAGGGAAAACGATGGGGCGGTCTGGGTCAGATAGCGCATCACCTGGTCCAGTGGGCTACCGGGCTGACGGCGGCCACCGAACAGCTCGTGAGCAAGGTCGGGCAACGACTGTTCGAGCAGGGCGCCCTGGTCTTTGACCAAGGCTGCCGGCGTCGCCGGGTTTTCACCTCGGGCCAGCATGCCCGCCACACCCAGAGACATCTGGCGCAACGCGGCATAACGGGCGGCGACACGGCCCAGACTGACGCGATGGTGGCTATCGTGCGGGTCGGCGGCGTCGAGCATTTCCAGGTACAACTGCGTGCAGCTCAGGTAGCGCTCCGGGCCGCTGCGCTCCAGTGCCAGCTCCGCCCCCACTTGCCGCCAGCCATCACCGGGTTGGCCGATGAGGAAGTCGTCGGGCACGAACACGTTGTCGAGGAACACTTCATTGAAGTCGTGCTCGCCGAGCATGTTGTAGATCGGCCGTACCGTCACCCCTGGGCTGTGCATGTCGATCAACAGCTGCGACAGGCCGACGTGACGGTTGCCCGGATCTTTGGGCCCGGTACGTAGCAGGGTGACCATGTAATGGCTGCGGTGCGCGCCGGTGGTCCAGACTTTGCTGCCGTTGACCTGCCAGCCACCTTCGACCTTTTCTGCGCGGGTTCGCACCGAGGCCAGGTCGGAGCCGACGTCAGGCTCGCTCATGCCGATGCAAAACAGCAGCTCGCCACGGGCAATGGCCGGTAACAGACGGGGGGCAAGTACCTCGGGGGAGAATTTCATCAGCAACGGACCGGACTGACGCTCGGCAATCCAGTGCGCGTTCACCGGTGCCCCGGCGGCCAACAGTTCTTCCAGCACCACATAGCGCTCAAGGGCGCTGCGTTCATGACCGCCGTAACGTTTCGGCCAGGTCATGCCCAGCCAGCCGCGTTCGCCCAGCTTGCGGCTGAACGCGATGTCGGCGCCGTTCCAGTTTCTGGCGCGTTGTTCGGGGGGGCAGTCTTTCAACGCCTCGGCTAGAAATTCGCGCACTTGCGTGCGAAGGGCATCTGTCTTGGCATCCAGGTGACAGGGCCGGATATCGAGTGCCTGCATGGTTATAGCTCTTGTAAGTGAAGGGGCAGGATGCTGGATTGAACTTGCTGTACGACCAACAAGTAAATAAGCTATCAGCAACCCTCGCAGCGAAGCAAGCCGCTGTTTGCCAATTGCCTTGCGTTCATCCGGAGTCCGTATGTCTACTGATCGCGCGTTTGTCCCCGGCCGTGGCCTTACCCTGCAACTCGATGGTCATGTCGCCACCTTGAGCTTCAGCCGCCCACCGCTAAATTTTTTTGATGCCGAACTGATCCAGGACCTGGCTGACACCCTGGATTACCTCGACCAGTTGCCTGCTTGCCGGGTGACGGTGCTGGTGGCCGAAGGCACAGTGTTCTGCGCCGGTGCCGATTTTTCCGCGGCGGACCAATGTGATCCGCAGTACCCGCGGCGGGTGTACAAGTCGGCAGTGCGCTTGTTCCGTACGCGCAAACCGCTGATTGGCGTGGTTGAAGGGGCGGCGGTGGGCGGCGGCCTGGGCCTGGCCTTGGTCGCTGACTTTCGCGTGACCAGCGCAAAGGCGCGCTTCTCGGCCAACTTCAACCGCCTGGGCATTCATCAAGGCTTCGGAATTTCGGTTACCATGCCGCGCCTGGTCGGCCCGCAGATGGCCTCGCTGCTGATTGCCACCGGCCGACGTATCGATGGCACCGAGGCGGTGCGTATCGGTCTGGCCGATGTACTGGCCGAGCCCGGCCAGGAGCGTCAGGCCGCGCAGGCGCTGGCCGAGGAAATTGCCGCCAGTGCGCCAGGCGCGGTGATGTCCAGCCGCGCGACGTTGCGCATGGGCCTGGCCGATGCTGTCGACCAGATAATCGATCGTGAAGCCAGCGAGCAGGAATGGCAGATCGTCAGTGCCGACTTTGCCGAAGGCATCCGCGCCATGGCCGAGCGGCGCCAACCCGTGTTTACAGGTGAGTAAGGAAGCAACCCGATGGAACCCGCTGATAAAACTGTCCCGAGCGGATCGCGCCGTACCCAGGCCGAGCGCCGCGGCGAGGCTGAGCAACGGCTGTTGATGGCGGCGCGGCAGATTGTTGCGCGTAAAGGCTGGGTCGGCATGACCCTGTCGGAGGTGGGCGAGGAGGCCGGCTACAGCCGTGGCCTGGCCACTCACCATTTTGGTAGCAAGGCTGGACTGCTACGAGCCCTGGCGGCCTACGTGAATGCCAACTTCATGAGCCTGGTGCAGGTCGAGTCGCCCAAGTGGCGGCCGGGTCTGGATGCGCTCAAGGGCTTTGTCAGCGTTTACCTGGGTCGCAACGACACCGACTGGATCAACAGCCGCGCGCTGTTGTCATTGATGGCAGAAGCGGTCACCCAGGATTCGGAAACCGCGCAGATCCTTGCGCAATACAACCGTTCGGTGCAACAGCATCTGGCCGATTGCATCAGCGCAGGTATCGCCAACGGCGAGATTCGCGCGGATGTCCAGCCGCTGCCGAGTGCGGTACTGATCCTGGGTACCTTGCGCGGCTCGATGCTGCAGTTTCTGCTCGACCCCGCAGGTATCGATCTGGCGGTATTGCAGCGCCAATTGCAGGATTTCATCGAAACGGCGTTGGCTGCCTGACTGCAACGTCAGTCAAGCAGGCCGTTGCTTCTGGCAATCGATACCGCCTCGGTGCGGCCACTGGCGCCGAGCTTGGTGTTGATCTTGCGCAAGTGCGATTTTACCGTGAGCTCGGAGAGAAACATTTTTTCCGCGATCTCACGGTTTCGATAACCCAGGGCCAGCAGGCGCAGCACTTGCAGTTCACGGTTGGACAAACTGTTTGGTGGGGTGTCTTCAGCCTTGGCTTCAAGCACTGGGCTTGTATGGCTGCGTTGCAGCAAGTGCGCGACAAAACGCGCTTCGACGCCCAGTGCGCTCTCTTGTCCGTGAAAGGTCACCGCCCAGCGTTCGAGCAAGGCTGCCAGGGGCGTACCTTCATCGAGAAAGGTGCGGATAAAGCCGACCGGGCTGGCAATGCTCAATGCCAGGCTCAGTTGCTCCAGGGCTTGCTTGGGTTGTTTGCAGGCCTCCAGGGCCAGCGCCAGCAGCAGGCGCAGCTTCAGCGCACGGCGGTGCTGTTTGCGTGCCAGGGCTTGATCCATGGCTTGCAACAACTCATCCGGGTCAGCACTGCCCTGGGCGATGTTCAAGCGTTGACGGGCAATGTACGGGGTATCGACATCGTTGGCGGTCAACAGCACTCCCGGGCGGTCCCAGTCGTTGAGCTGCTCGGCCGAGCGCATCGCATGATCGGCGGCGTCCAGGCGTTTTTCCAGGGTTGCAACCCGCGCCCGTTCCAGCCAAGTCGAGCAGAGGATGCGTGTGGAACCGGCCACCCGGCCCATTTGATCCAGCTCGGCCAGATAGCGCATCCAGCCGGGGCGGTCGCCGTTCAGGTAGGTGATGCGCGCCAGCAGCACATGAGTGCTGATCAGTGAGTCGGGCGCGGCGTGGTCGCGGGCATAGGGCAGTAGTTCGAGGAGGCGGTGCTGTGCCTGCTCCAGTGCATCGGTTTCGTACATCACCAGGCACAGTGCGGTCTGCAATACCGGAAAGCCAACCGGCGGCGTGCCAGCGAGGGTTTCGCGGCTACGCCGACTGGCCGCAAGCAGGCGGCTCATGCCGGTGTCCAGCTGGCCCTGGGTGATGTCGAGCAGCGCCTCGAGGCTGTCGGCGACATCGCGCAGGTAAGGTGACTCGCTCTGTGCCTCACGCAGTTTATCGCTGCTCAGCAGTTGCCGGGCTTCGCCGTAACGACCGCTGTAGTACATGCAGCAGGCTAGTACGTAGGCGCTGATACGGTATGGCGATTTCGATTCGGCAGGGAGGCTTTGCAGGAGCGCCTGGCTACTGTGCTGCGCTTCGGCTACCCGGTCGTTGAGCAACAGCAGCAAGCAATGAATGTGATGCGGTTGACCGGCCAGTGCAGGGGTTTGCATCAGCTGCAGCGCCTCTTTGTAGCGGCGGCCATGCACCAGCGCCCAGGCATAGGCGATACCCAGGCGTGGGTGCATGTCGCGAACTTCATCGGGAATACGCGACAACCAGCGCATCAACAGGCTGGTATGACCGTTCTCGACCAGGTGGTCGACGTGAGCCACCAACTGCTCGGCCGCCTCATCGAGATTATCGGTGGCAAACAGGTGTTCGAGGGCTTCTTCACACTGGTCAGCGGCGAAAAACCACTGCGCGGCCGCATGGTGCAACTGCTCCGGCCATGCCGGGTGGCGCTTGGCCAGGGTGTGGCGCAGGAACTCGGCAAACAGCCGCTGATAGCGAAAATGCAGGCGCTGCTCATCCGTGGCGAGTACGAACAGGTTGGCCTGTTGCAGGGTCTGGATCATTGCTGCACTGCTATGGCCGCTGCTGACAGCGTCGCACAAGCTCGCAGTGAACTGCGGCAACACGCAGGTCTGCAGAAGAAAGCGCTGGCAGGGTTCGTCCAGCCGGGCCAGGACATCTTCGGTGAAATACTCGGCCAGGGCCGGGTGCGCGCCACTGAAGGCGTCGATGAAGGCAGCCGGGTCGTCATGCCGTTTGAGTGACAGGGTGGCCAGAAACAGTCCGGTTATCCAGCCTTCGGTGCACTGATGTAAGCGCGCGATGTCATCCGCGCCGAGCACCAGTTGATGGCTCTGGCGCAGGTAGTGAGTGGTGTCGTCGAGGCTCAGGCGCAGGCTTTCGCTATTCACTTCATGCAGCTGGCCGAGGGCGCGCAAACGACCGAGATTGAGCGCCGGCAGCGTGCGGCTCGCCAGCGCCAGGGTGCCGTGCGCGGGCAGCACTGCGAGCAACTGCTGGATGAACGCCAGCGCCGCCGGCGCGCAGATGACCTCGAATCCGTCCAGCAGCACGGCGAATGGCTGATTGCTGGCGGCGATCTGCTCGAGCAACGCCGGTTCCAGCGTCTCGGCAACGGGCAGGCTATCGCTGGCGGGGACCAGTCCCAGGTCACGCAACCCGGTGTGGAGCATGGCCGCCAGGCGCAACGGGTCGTTGTCGGCCGGGTCCAGATTGCACCACAGCACCCGTTGGCCTTCAGCCACACAGCGTGCCTGATACTGGCTCAGCAGCATGGTTTTACCGGCGCCGGCACAGGCACTGATCAGCAGCAGGCGCAGCCCCGGCTGTTGCTCGGTCAAGGGGAGCAGGGCGGCGCGGTCCAGTTGCCCAGGCAGGGATGCCGGTGCCAGGAATTTGCCCGGACGAGGCACGGGCACTACTCCCTGCACTGGTTCGTTGGAACTACGTCGAAAACCTTCCATGCATCCTACCTTTGGTTGTCGTCGGGGCGGCCCCGTCCTTTCTAGTATCGGCGCACTGGAACAACGCCCCAATTGCGGTACGAGCATGAGTGTAACGGCCCGGCCCCTGATTGGCAGCTCCCGAACCGCCCCTTTGTAAGGAAGACCAAACCACATGAGTGCCAATGAAAATCTGCGTGGTGCCGATGTTCGCGTCTTGCTGGAAAAGCAACGTGCCGCTTGCCTGAGCAATGAGCCCTGGACGGCTGAACAGCGCTGCGAACTCATTGATCGTGCCATCGGCCTGCTGGTTGATTATCAAGAAGAAATTGTTGCTGCCTTGGCGGCCGACTTCGGTCATCGCAGTGAAGACTTCTCGCGTCTGTTCGATGTCCTCAGCCCGCTGGCGGCCATGAAGTACACCCAGAGCCAGATTGCCCAATGGATGCGCGATGAGCCGCGCCATACCGACCGTGGCGAAGCCTGGGTGCAGTATCAACCACTGGGGGTGGTGGGGATCCTCACTGCCTGGAACTTCCCTGGCAACCTGATCTTCAATGGCCTGGCTGGCGCGCTGGCAGCAGGCAACCGGGTGATGATCAAACTCTCCGAGTTCAACCCGCACACCAGTGCGCTGATCGCGCGGATCTTCCCGACGGTGTATGCCGAGGATGAAGTGGTAATCGTGACCGGTGGCGCCGAGGTCGGTCAGGCGTTCTGCAGTCTGCCTTTCGACCACTTGCTGTTCACCGGCGCTACCAGCATCGGCAAGCAGGTGATGCGAGCGGCGGCCGACAATCTGGTACCTGTAACCCTGGAGCTGGGCGGCAAGTCGCCGACCATTATCTCGCGCTCTGCCGATTTGGCGGCGGCGGTCAACAAGATCCTCGCCGGCAAATTGCACAATGCCGGGCAAATCTGCCTGGCGCCGGACTATGTGTTCGTGCCCGAAGAGAAGATGGCCGAATTCGTCAGCCTGGCCAGGGCCGCCGTTGCCAAGCTGTTCCCGACCCTCAAGGACAATCGTGATTACACCTCGGTGATCAACGCCCGTCACTTCCAGCGTCTGCAGGGCTACCTCGACGAGGCGCGGGAGGCGGGGGTCGACGTCATCGAGCTCAACCCGGCCGAAGAAAGCTTTGCCGATCAGGCGCACCACAAGATCGTACCGACCTTGCTGATCAACCCCGACGACAGTCTTAAGGTCATGCAGGACGAAATCTTTGGTCCCTTGCTGCCGATCAAACCCTATAGCGACATCCAGCAAGTGGTCGCCTACATCAACAGCCACCCGCGGCCGCTGGGCCTGTACTACTTCGGCAACCACGCTGCCGAGCAGGCCTTTGTCCTTGCCCGCACCACCTCCGGCGGTGTCTGCCTGAACGATGTGTTGCGTCATGCCGGGGTCGAGACATTGCCTTTCGGCGGCGTTGGCGCCAGTGGCATGGGCGCCTACCACGGCTTTGACGGCTTCCGCACCTTCAGTCACGCCAAAGCGGTGCTGCGCGCTGCAGACGGCCCGGACCTGATGCGACCGCCATACACCGATCAGGTGCGCCAGTTCGTCGCGTCGCTGATCAAGCGCTGATCCCCGCCTTCTGTATTTGCCCGGCTTCCCAGACAAAGAGAACAAGAATATGAAAGCTGCCGTATTCCATACCCCAGGCTCACCCTTGACCATTGAAGAAGTGGGTATCAGCAAACCCGGTCCGCGCGAAGTACTGGTACGCACGGTCGCGGTTGGTGTCTGTCATTCGGACCTGCATTTTGTCGATGGTCATTATCCGCACCCGGCGCCGGTGGTCCTGGGCCATGAGGCCTCTGGCATCGTCGAACAGGTCGGCTCGCTGGTCCGTACGGTCAAGCCCGGCGACCATGTGGTGACCTGCCTTTCGGCCTACTGTGGGCACTGCGAGCACTGCGTCACCGGTCATCTGTCGCTGTGCGTGTCGCCAGACACCAAGCGAGGCAAAGACGAAGAACCACGCCTGACCTACGTGCAAAAACCAATGCCACAGTTCATTAACCTGTCGGCCTATGCCGAACAGATGCTGGTGCACGAAAACGCGCTGGTTGCCATTCGCCGCGACATGCCGCTGGACCGTGCCGCATTGCTCGGTTGCGCGGTCACCACTGGCACCGGCGCGGTGTTCAATACCGCCAAGGTACGTCCCGGCGAAACCGTGGCGGTGATCGGCTGTGGCGGTATTGGCCTGGCGACCATCAACGGCGCGGCACTGGCCGGGGCAGGGCGGATCATCGCCATCGACATGCAGGACTCCAAGCTGGAGCTGGCCCGGCAATTCGGCGCCACCGACGTGATTAACCCGAAGAACGGTGATCCGGTTCAGCAAGTGCAGGAACTGCTGCGCGGTGGTGTGCACCATGCCTTTGAGTGCATTGGCCTCAAGCAGACCGCCGAGCAGGCCTTCAACATGCTCGCGCGCGGAGGCTGTGCCACGGTCATCGGCATGATCAAGCCGGGGCTCAAACTCGAGATCGACCCGCTGATGCTGCTCCACGAGCGGCGTATCCAGGGTTCGTTCATGGGCTCGAACCGCTTTCCGGTGGACTTGCCACGGCTGACCGACTTCTACATGCAGGGGCGCCTGAAGCTCGACGAAATGATCTCCCAGCGTATCAGGCTCGATCAGATCAACTCGGCCTTCGATGAGCTGCGCCGTGGCGAACTGGCTCGCTCGGTAATCGTCTTCGACCAGTGATTGCCTACTACCGCCGCAGCGCTGTTGCCTGCGGCGGCCATCCCCTGGCTATAACGGCAGCGCGGTAGCGTGTGCCCCTGTAGAGGTCTCAGATGGATATCCATTTCAATGTCGAGGAGATCGCCTTCCGCCAGGAAGTGCGCGCATTTCTCGAGGACAAACTACCCAAAACGCTGGCCGAGCGTGTCCGCCACGGTAAAAGTATTTGCAAGGCCGATCACGTTGAGTGGATGCGCACCCTCAACGCCAGGGGATGGCTGGCAACAAGCTGGCCAAAGGAACATGGCGGCACCGGATGGAGTGTGGTGCACAAGCATATCTTTGACGAAGAATATGCCCGCGCCGGGGCTCCACGGATCGTGCCCTTTGGCGTCAACATGGTTGGCCCGGTGATCATCAAGTTCGGTACGCCTGAACAGAAAGCCCGTTTTCTGCCGCGAATCCTTGCTTGTGAAGACTGGTGGTGCCAAGGGTACTCGGAACCTGGCGCCGGGTCAGACCTGGCCAGTCTGAATACCCGTGCACAGCGCGACGGTGATCATTACGTCGTCAACGGCCAGAAAACCTGGACATCCACCGGCCATCTGGCGGACTGGATGTTCTGTCTGGTACGTACCGATGCCCAGGCCCAGGCCCAGCGCGGGATTTCTTTTCTGCTGATCGACATGAGAACGCCGGGTATCACCGTGCGGCCGATCATCACCCTGGACGGCGGCCACTATGTCAATGAGGTGTTCCTCGACAACGTGCGCGTGCCGGTCGGCAATCTGGTCGGTGCCGAACATCAAGGCTGGACCTGCGCCAAATACCTGCTGACCCATGAACGTACCTCGATTGCCGGTATCGGCATGGCCAAAGCCATGCTCGAACGCCTCAAGCAGGCTGCGGCGGTCGAGATGCGCAATGGCAAGCCGCTGATCGAAGACGCATATCTGCGCGCCCAGATCGCCGAGGTCGAGATGCAGCTTATGGCCGTCGAGATGAGCAACCTGCGCACCCTTGCCGCTGCACGTGAGGGTGGGGTGCCCGGTGCGGAAAGCTCAATGCTGAAAATCAAGGGCACCGAGATCCGCCAGGCCATCACCTACCTGCAAACCAAGGTGGTGGGCGCCTACGCCGTACCGCACCTGGTTGACGAGCTGGGCTACGAACACAGCGGCGAAACGCTGCACAACGACTTCAGCGCCACGGCAACCTGCCAGTACCTGGAGATGCGCAAAGCCTCGGTGTACGGCGGTTCCAATGAAATCCAGAAAAACATCATCGCCAAGATGATTCTCGAACTCTAAGGAGCAGGCCATGGACTTCAAATTGAGCGAAGAGCAGCAGATGCTGCAAGACACGGCTGCGCGGCTGGTGCGTGACACCTATACGTTCGAACAGCGCGAGAATTACCGCCAGAGTCCCCAAGGATACAGCCTGGCATTCTGGCAACAACTGGGTGAGCTGGGCCTGACCTCGGTGCCGTTCGACCCGGCGTATGGCGGCTTCGGTGGCAACGGCGTGGACCTGATGCTGGTGGCTCAGGAGCTGGGCCGTGGCTTGTGCCTGGAACCCTACCTGCAGTCGGTGATCCTTGGCGGTGGCCTGCTCAGCCAACTGGGCAGCGAAGCGCAGAAAAGCGAGTTGTTGCCGCAGGTCGCCGCCGGCACGCTGCAACTGGCGGTTGCCCTGGAAGAAGCGCAAAGCCATTACCAACTGCACGATGTCATGACCCGCGCCGAAGCACAGCAGGGCGCCTGGCGTCTGAATGGACGCAAAGCCATGGTTGTCGGCGGGCACAGCGCCGGGCTGATTATGGTATCGGCCCGCAACCAGGGTGACAGCCGCGACGAGACCGGCATCAGCCTGTTCCTAGTCGACCCGCAAAGCCCGGGTGTGACGCTGCGCGAGTACGCAAGCCTGGACGGACGCAAGGCCTGTGACCTGTTCTTGGACAATGTTGTGGTCAGCGGTGCCGCATTGCTCGGTGCACCGGGTCAAGCGCTGGCCGCTTTGCGCTATCAGCAGGGGCGCGCCATTGCCGCGCAATGCGCTGAAGCCGTCGGCAGCATGAGTGCCACCTGCGAGCTGACGCTCGACTACCTGAAAACCCGCAAACAGTTTGGTCAGCCGATCGGCAAGTTCCAGGTCCTGCAGCACCGCATGGTCGATATGTACATCGAACTGGACCAGGCCACCTCCATGGTCATGCTCGCTGCCTGCACCGCCGACCAGCCTGACAGCGACGAGCGTAGCCGCACACTGGCAGCGGCCAAGTTCATTGTCTGCCGTGCGGCACGCTACATCGCCGATCAAGGTCTGCAGTTACATGGTGGCATCGGATTGACCTGGGAGTACGTGTTGTCGCACCACGCCAAGCACTTGCTGATGGTTGCCCGCCAGTTTGGCGATGACGATCACCACTTGCAGGCCTACAGCGAGCTTATGGCTGTCGCGTAACCGCCTCAATAGCAAACAGCCTGCTGATCGGCTTGTGCAAGACCATGATGGCTGCCGGTGGCGCCCGCCCCAGGCGATGCAACCGGCAGCCGGGGAGATGTCCATGAACGACGCCGTTGTCCTGCCTGTCAGTTGCGAGAATGAAACCCGTCTGGTGTATCGCAAGGTCATCCTGCGGCTGCTGCCTTACCTGTTTCTGGCCTATGCGCTCAACACCATCGATCGCTTGAACGTGTCTTTCGCCAAGCTGCGCATGGCCGAAGATATTGCCCTCAGCGATGCCGCCTACGGCATTGGGGCCGGGATTTTCTACCTGGGCTACATCCTTTTTGAAGTGCCGAGCAATATGTACCTGCAGCGCATCGGCGCCCGCGCCACATTGGCGCGGATCATGGTGCTGTGGGGCCTGGTCACTGTGGGCACGGCGTTTGTCACCAGCGCCAATCAGTTGATCGTCGCGCGTTTTCTCCTCGGCATAGCCGAGGCCGGCTTCTTTCCGGGGGTGATTCTGTACCTGACCTACTGGTTCCCTGCGGCGTTGCGTGCACGCATCACCGCGGTGTTCCTTATGGCCGCGATGATTGCCGGGATTATCAGCGGGCCGCTGGCCGGCTGGATCATGACGCACCTGGATGGCTGGATGGGCCTGCGCGATTGGCAGGTGCTGTTCGTGGTCGAAGGTATTCCGGCGATGCTGCTCGGGGTGTTCGGCTGGTTCTGGCTGGTCGACAAGCCAGCTCAGGCCCGCTGGCTCAGCGAGCGGGAAAAGCAGCTGTTGGCCAGTGCCCTGGAGCAGGCCCGTGGCGCCGACACCGAGCATGCCAGCCTGGCCCAGGTGTTACGCAACCCGCGGGTGTACCTGGCCGGTCTGGTGTTTTTCTGCCTGTACAGTGGCTCAAACACCGTCTCGTACTGGATGCCGACGTTGATCCGCGGCTTTGGCATTCACGACCTCAAAACCATCGGCCTGGTGGCCAGTCTGCCTTACCTGCTGGCGTTGATTGGCATGTACTTGCTGGCGCGCAGCTCGGACAAACACCTGGAACGGCGTTGGCATGTGGCGGTGACGGTGTTGGTCAGTGCCGGCTGCTTTGCCTTGTTGGGGCCAGTGCAGGGCCATCTGCTGTTTTCATTGACGCTGATGACCCTTGGGGCTGCCGCAGCGCTGGCTGCCTTGTCGCTGTTCTGGACCATTCCGCCGGCATTGCTCAGCCCTTCGGCAGCAGCGGTAGGTATCGCCGTGATCAGTTGTATAGGCGGCATTGCCGGTGTGGTCAGCCAGATCGTGGTCGGTGCGATCAAGACCGCGACCGGCAGTTTGTACATGGCCTTTGATGTGATCGCGGTGGTGCTGGTGGTGGGGGCGCTGGTGTTGCTCCTGGCGATTCCTGCCCGGCAGTTGCTGGAGCGGCCACGATCATAAGCGCACAGATCGACCGGGCCGTTCAAGCTATCCAGCCCCGCGTCCGGGCAACCGCCAGGGTTTCGGTACGGCCCTTGGTATCGAGTTTGGCGTAGATTTTCTGCAGGTGGGACTTGACCGTGAATTCGGACAGAAACACCTTCTGTGCGATATCACGGTTCTTCAAGCCAACGGCAAGTAGCTGGAGAATCTGGTACTCGCGACCGGTCAGCACCTGCTGGGCGCCGTTGTCCTGGGCAGTGCTGTCGTTGTCATCGCTGCTTACGCCGACCTGTTGCAGCAGCTGATCGACGAATCCGGGCTCGATGCCCAGCGCCTTGCAATCGGGCCTGGTGCTGCCGGCCCAGCGTTGCAGCAGGCTGGCCAGCCGTTCGCCTTCTTCAATGAAGGTCGCGAAGAAGCCCTCGTGACTCGCCAGGCGCAACGCCTCGTTCAAGGCCTGGTAGGCGTCCTGGGGTTGTTGCTGGCTGTCCAGGGCCATGGCGAGCAGAATATGCAGCTTTAACTCACGGCGTACATGTTGCCAGTGGCGGGCTTGTTCGATCGCTGCACGCAGGCATTTGACCGCCGCGCCACCTTCGCCCTGGGCGATGCGCAGGCGCTGGCGGGCGATGCTCGGGGTGTCGACATCGTTGGCAAAACGAATGAAGTCTGGCCGGTCCCAGTCGCCGTTCAGCTCGGCGGCGTGCATGGCCTGGCTGGCTACATCCAGGCGCTGTTCCAGAATCGCCACCCGTGCCCGCTCCAGCCAGGCTGAACATTGCAGGCGGCGTGATCCGACTTGCTGGCCGATCTGTTCCAGTTCCACCAGGCAGCGCATCCAGGTATTGCGGTCGCCGTTGTTGTAAGCGATGCGTGCTGTAAGCACGTGGGTGACGATCTGGTTTTCCGGGGATATCACCTGTTTGGCGAAAAACAGGCAGCGCGACAGGACCTTCTGGGCTTCATCGAAGGCGGCACTTTCATACATCAGCAAGCCGTGGAAAATATCCAGCGACAGTTTGGCTTCGTGAGGTTTGCGTTGCGCACTGCCGTGCGGTGTCTCGACTGTACTCTGCATACGCACCAGGGCATGGCTCAAGCGCCCCTGGATCAGGTCAAGAATGCTTTCGTTGACGCTTAAGGTGTGACGCAGAAAGCTCAGGTTGATCCGCGGGTTGCGCTGCAGCGCCGCCGACAGCAGTTGGCGGGCTTCATCGTAGCGACCGTTGGCGACCAGGTTCATGGCCACGGCACTTGCCAGCACCATGTACAGGTACACTTCATTGGCAGGCATCTGCTCAAGCAACTCGAACCCCAGGCTGCAACAGGCCTCAGCATGATCCGTGGCGCTCAGTTGCAGGCAATGCAGCACGCGGGTCACGTAGGCGTATTCGGGGCCGGACACCCGCTCCAGGCGCTCGGCAACCTGCAAGGCATCTTTCATCCGTGGGGTACTTGCCAGTAACCAGGCGTAAGACTTGCTCAGGTAGGGATAAGCGTCGCGGGTTTCTTCGGCGATACGGTCAAGCCAGCGCAGCAACAACCGGGTACGGCCACTGTCAATCAGGGTGTCCAGGTGCTGGTTCAGGCGCTTGGCCGCTTCGTCGAGCAAACCGGCACTGAACAGATGCTCGATCGCCGGCGTCGGCTGGTCGGCGCTGAAAAACCACTGGGCGGCGATTTCATGCAGGTGTCTGGCCATACCCGGATGCTGGCGATCCAGGGCATGGCGCAGGAAGCTGGCAAACAGATGGTGGTAGCGGAACCACTGCTGCTGGCTGTCGACCGGTACCAGGAACAGGTTGCTACGGTCCAGATGATCGAGCATCGCCCCGGCGTCGCTGCGACCCGTCACCGCCTGGCACAGCGGCACACAGAACTGTTCGAGGATGCTGGTCTGCATCAGGAACAAACGACAGTCCTCGCTCTGGCGCATGAGGATGTCTTCGGTCAGGTATTCGGCCAGCTCCAGGTTGGAGCCGGAGAACGAAGCGATAAACGCCGGGTGATCCTGGCGGTCCTTGAGTGACAGGCTGGCCAGGTAGAGGCCGGCTATCCAGCCTTCGGTACTGCGGTACAAGGCTGTCAGCTCGTTGTCGCGCAGCGGGATCTGGCGTTTGTCGCGGATGAAGGCCATGGACTCTTCGGGGGTAAAACGCAGGTCGCCAGGCCGGATCTCCAGCAGCTGACCACGGGCCCGGATGCGGCCGAGTCCGATCGCCGGACAGGCCCGGGAAGCCATGGCCAGGACGCAGCCGGCCGGCAACTGTTCGACCAGTTGCTGGAGGAAATCGAGTACCTCGACGTTCTGGATCACCTCGACTTCGTCCAGCAGCAGGGCGAAAGGCACGCTACAGCCGGCAATCTGTTCCAGCAGATCGTCAGCGCTGGGTGACGAGACATTCTCCGGTGCAATGGGCAGGTAGTGCGTCAGGCCGGCAACCAGCACTCGCAAAAACCGTGGCAGGTCATTGTCGGCAGGATCCAGGTTGACCCATAGCACCTGTTTGCCTGCGGCCAGGCATGACTCGCGATATTGCTGCAGCAAGGTGGTCTTGCCAAACCCGGCGGCAGCGCGGATCAGGATCAGGCGAGTGGTGTCGAGGTTGACCATCTGCTCCAGCAGCCGCAGGCGCGGCAAGTGGCTTTCGGCGGGTTTGGGGCAGGCGTACTTGGTCGCGGTGGTTCTGGAGATAGCAACTTCGTCTCGCTGAACTGGCATGGAAAACCTCCGCTGCTGCCGCCTGCCGCGCAAGTGTTGGCGCAGGCGATCAAATTATTATTCTGCTTGGGCCGCATTCTGCCATGAGCGGTAGATAAGCGGGGGTAACAGTCGACCATCGACGACATCGCCGGTCGCTGGCTGTGGCCGATTATTGTGCGCAGTGCCGAGCCTTGGAAACCGGCCCACCCACTGAGGGTGGCTCTCGCCCCCCGGACGCCCATGCAACGATTGCATCGACACGCAGAATCGGCTTTGGCCGCTTTCGTACCGGCAATCCTGTTGCGGCAAAAGGTTCCCCGATGGATGCACCGCGCACACTTTACCGCGAAGATCACGAGCTGTTTCGCACCACTGTGCGGCGCTTTCTCGAGCGTGACTACCTGCCGCGCCAACGCCACTGTCCAGGTACTGAAGCCCTGGACCGAGAACTGTGGTTGCAGGCCGGCCGCCAAGGCCTGCTGTGTGTGACCCTGCCGGCACAATATGGCGGTGGTGGCGATTTCGGCCATGCCGCAGTCATCACTGAAGAGTTCGCCAGCATCGGTGTTCAAGACCGGGCCTTGTCACTGCACTCGGATATCGTGGCACCTTGTCTTGCCAGCCTTGGCACTTTAGAGCAGAAGCAGCGTTGGCTGCCGGGTGTCTGCAGCGGCGCGGTGATCCTTGCCCTGGCGATGGCCGAAGCGCAGGGCGACGAAGGCGAATGCCGCACCTATGCCAGCCGTGACGGCGATGATTTTCTCATCAACGGCAGCACGTGCGCGGTGGGCAATGGCGGTGACTACGACCTGCTGCTGCTCGCCTGCCTGACTGAAGATGCCGATGGCGACCTGGGCCTGAGTCTGATCATGGTCGAAAGCGATCGTCCGGGTATTTGTCCGGCCCACCTGGCCAAGGCCATCCGGCCAGGCGCAGGCGTGTGCCGGGAGGGCCTGGAAATCAACCTCACTGATGTGCGTGTGCCGCAAACCCATCTGCTCGGTGATGCGGGCAGGGGCGAGGACTACCTGCACGAGGCTTTACAGCAACAGCAATTGTTGACCGCGATTTTTGCGGCACGCCAGCTTGAGCAACTGCTGGACCCGGTGCTGGCCCAGGACAGCGGCCCCGGCGGGCCGCCCTGGGACCCTCAAGACATCCGGCTGACGCTGGCAAGCATCAAAGCCAGGGCCCTGAGCCTGGGGCATGGCAACAACTGACCAGCAGCATCCATCACTTCCCGATAACCGATTGACCATCAACCAGGACACACCCATGAGTGAGCACGTCGTTGTAGCCGGGGTCGGTATGATTCCGTTCAGCAAACCGGGCGCAAGCCCCAGTTATATCGATATGGGCGCGCAAGCCGTGCGTCTGGCGCTGGCCGATGCTGGCCTTGACTACCAGCAGGTGCAAATGGCCTTTGCCGGTTATGTCTACGGCGACACCACCTGCGGCCAGGCTGTGTTGTACCGGGTCGGGCGTACCGCGATCCCGGTATTCAATGTCAACAATGCCTGTGCCACCGGCTCCAGTGCCTTGTACCTGGCCCGCGCGGCAGTGCAGAGCGGCCAGGTCGAGTGTGCCCTGGCGGTAGGTTTCGAGCAGATGCAGCCGGGGCCGACCCGCTCCAACTTCAATGACCGCCCGCTGCCTCGCGGTGACTTTCTGCCGATTCAGGATGAACTGTGCCCGGATGCGGGCGACATTCCCCGCAACCTGATCACCTTTGGTGGCGCAGGCCGCGAGCATATGCGCAAGTACGGCACGCAAATGCGTACCTTCGCGGCCATCCGCGCCAAGGCCAGCCGCCATGCTGCCAACAACCCGCTGGCGTTGTTCAAGAAAGTGGTCAGCACCGATGAGGTGATGAACGACCAGGTCATGTGGGAAGGGTTGATGACCCGGATGATGGCCTGTCCGCCTACCTGCGGTGCCGCGGCGGCAATCATCTGCTCGCCGGCATTCGCGCGCAAACACGGCCTGCGCAGTGATGTGCGGATTCTCGGGCAGTCGCTGGTGACCGATCCACTGGAATCGTTCGAGCCCAAGACCATGACCGGTTTTGTCGGTGCCTACATGACCGAGCGTGCCGCCGGCGCCGTGTATGAGCAAACAGGGGTGGGGCCACAGGACATCCGCGTGGTCGAGTTGCATGACTGCTTTGCCCATAACGAATTGCTCACCTACGAAGCCCTCGGCCTATGCCCGGTGGGGGCAGCCGAGCAGTTTATCCTCGACGGTGACAACACCTACGGCGGCCGTGTGGTGACCAACCCCTCCGGCGGCTTGTTGTGCAAGGGCCACCCATTGGGCGCCACCGGCCTTGCCCAGTGCTACGAGCTTACCCAGCAACTGCGAGGCAACGCCGGAGCACGCCAGGTCGAGGGCCTGCAGCACGCCTTGCAGCACAACCTTGGTCTGGGCGGCGCCTGCGTGGTCACCCTCTACGGCAAGCAGTAAATCTTCCGACATCAGAACAAAAACAAGAGACATACCCATGGAAAAGACACTTGAAGGTAAAGTTGCCATTGTCACCGGCTCCGGCCGTGGCATTGGTCGTTGCGTCGCGCTGAAGTTCGCCAGTAAAGGTGCCAAAGTCATCATCAATGACCTGGACCAGGCACCGGCGGACGAAGTCATCGCTGAGATTCGCGCCTTGGGCAGCGATGCTGTGGCGTGCATCGGCAACGTATCGGCCGCAGACTTTGGCGAGCGCATCGTGCAGACCGCCCTGCAGGCCTTTGGCCGCATCGACATTATCGTCAACAACGCCGGTTTCACCTGGGACAACGTTATCCAGAAAATGGCTGACGAGCAGTGGGACGCGATTCTTGATTGCCATCTGAAGGCACCCTTTCGCATTTTGCGCGCCGCTTACCCGTACTTTCGCGAAGCCAGCAAGGCCGAGGCCGAAGCCGGCCAGGAAGTGTTCCGCAAGGTGGTCAACATCTCATCGGTATCGGGTACCCAGGGCAATGCCGGCCAGGTCAACTATTCCTCGGCCAAGGCCGGTGTCATGGGCATGACCAAGACCCTGGCAAGGGAGTGGGGGCGCATGAAGGTCAATGTCAATTGCGTGGCTTTCGGTTTTATCGAAACGCGCCTGACCCAGTCGACCACCGAAGAAAAGACCGTGCAGGTTGAAGGCCGTGACATCAAAGTCGGCGTCCATCCCGATCGTATTGCCGCCGCCAGCCGCGAAATCGCTCTGGGCCGTCCGGGCACCGCCGAAGAGGCGGCTGGCTCGGTGTACATGTTCTGCATTCCGGAGTCGGACTACGTTACCGGCCAGACCATCATCTGTGGCGGTGGCCGCGGCGGCTTCTAGTACGCCGCTCGCCGTGTCGGGAGCTGACTGTGGTTTCCGGCACACTCAACCATGTGACCCGGCCTTATAAGAGAAGCAGTCCCATGACGACTACCACGCCAGCGCTCACCCGCACGCTGCTGCACACCCGTGAAATCCGCTGTCAGGGCTTCGCGCGCAGCGACGGCCTTTTCGAAATCGAAGGGCGCTTGCAGGACTTGACCAACGCTGCCACCGACCTGCCGTTCCATTCGGTCGCGGAGGGCGGCACCATCCACGACATGCGCCTGGTCATGACCCTCGATGCCGAGATGGTCATCCAGCACATTGCGGCCACCACGGCAGTGGGGGCCAGTCCATTCTGCGCGGAAATCAGCACGGCCTATTCGCAGCTCAAAGGGCTGAAGATCGCCGCAGGCTTCAAGCGCAATATGAAGGCCATCGTCGGCGGGGCGGGGGGCTGCACACACCTGAGCGAGCTGCTCGAACGGATGGCCAACACCGCCATGCAAACGCTGTTTTCCACTTACCGAGCGCAATCCAGCTTGCGCTCGGCCAGCAGTCAGAAGCGCGAAGTCGCCGTGCGCCCCTGGGTAGTCGGCACCTGCCATGCCTATCGCGAAGACGGTGATGCCGTGCGTTTGCTATGGCCCGAGGGGCTGCCGAAGGCCTGATTTCAAGACCTGCCTGCTATGCCGCAGCAAAGCAGGCAAGTCGCGGGTGTGGTGGTTGCGGCATTGCGCCGGTGCCGATAGCAATCCTGTATCGGCAAGTGCCGCGTTAGCCCTTACACTGAAGCGTCGTGCTGCCCGCCATTGTGGATGTTTCGCCCATGCCGCTACTGCCTGATTCAGAAGTTGACACGGATTCGTCCAACGTTGAGACCAAAGTCGTTCCGCCTCGCGGTGCGCGCCGTCTGGTGGCACGCGACGGCCTGCTGGCGCGTTTGATGGAAGCACGCCGGCAACGCTGCGTGGTGATCCAGGGGCCGGCCGGCAGCGGCAAGACCAGCACTTTACTGGCATGGCGGCGTGAGCTGCTGGCGCTTAACTTCGATGTTGCGTGGCTGTCGCTGGCAGCCGAAGACAATGACCTTGAGCGTTTTGCTCATTGTTTGCAGGCCAGTCTGGCCGAGGTAGACCCTGAGCTTGTGGGTGATGCCAGCTTCATGCTTGGCCGCGACACTGCCGAAATGGATCTCGAGCATTGGGTCATTACCCTGGTACAGAGCATTGCCCGTCATGAGCGCGAGTTAGTGCTGATGCTCGACGACCTGCACCATGTCGAGGATCCGCGTATCGTCCAGGCGCTGCACTGGTTGCTCGACTATGCGCCGGCCAGACTGCACCTGGTGTTCTGTTCGCGGATGGGCATGCCGGTCGCCCTTGCGCGTTTTCGCGGGCGGGGCCAGGTCACCGATTTCGACTTGCGTGACCTGCGCTTCAGCGCCGAAGAGTCCGAACGCTTTCTGCGTGAGCAACTGGGCAGCATCGACCCGCGCGATGCGGCGGTGCTACACGAGTTGACCGATGGCTGGGTGGCTGGCCTGCAGTTGTTCGCGATTGACCTCAAAGCCAAGCAGGGCGGGGGTTTTGACCGTGTTCAGGTGCGCGATCCGAGTGCCTTTGCCAGCTATTTCGAACGCGAGGTGCTGGTGCGTCTGCAACCCGAGGACTTGCGCCTGCTCACCCGCGTATCGATCTGCGAACGCTTTTGTGCATCGCTGTGCGCGACCCTGCTCGGTCAGCCCCATGCCATTGCCCGGATGTTGACGCAACTGACCCGGCTGGACAGCGACAACCTGTTCATCACCCAAGTCAAAAGCCATGATCAGGAAACTTGGTATCGCTTGCATCCGTTGTTGGGCAAGCTGTTGCTCAGCCGTCTGCAGGCGCAGGGGCAGGAAAGCCTGGCTGAGCTTCACGCCACGGCCCGCGGCTGGTTCAGCGCCAACGGCCATCTCGACGAGGCGGTCCGCCATGCGGTCAAGGCCGGCGACGCCGAAGCCGCCGCCGATATCGTCGAAGCCTGTGCTTACGATCTGCTCGGCAGAGGCAACCTAAGTCAGGTGTCGACATTGTTGCGCAGCCTGCCGCCGGAACAGACCGCCAGCCGCATCGGCCTGCAGCTGGTCATGGCGCACCTTGCCCTATACGCGCGCAATTTCTCCGCTGTGCAGCAAAGCCTGATACAGCTGCGCAGTCGTTATGCTGCGCTCGACCGCAAGCAACAGCATGTGCTCACGGTGCTGCAAGCCAGCCTGGCACTGTGCCAGGACGATACCGCAGCTTTGCTGAAGATCCTCCCCGAGTTGTTGGCCATCCCCGATGATGCCGACGATTTCGCCTATTCCGGACGCAGCAACACCCTGGCCTGGCTGTACATGTACCAGGGCGAATTCGAACAGGCCAGGGCCGTGCTTGACAGCGGCGAGCGCCTGCACGGTTCACCGCGGCGCAGCCTGATGGGACGCTGCCTGAATGGTATGAGCCTGGCTCTCGAAGGGCGTATCACCGAAGCCGAACACGTGTACCGCGAGGTGCTCGCGCAGGCGGAAGGCTACGGCGTGGCCTATCTGATTGTCAGCAGCATGGCCGCCGCCTTGCTAGGGACCGCGCTCTACGAGCAAGGCGATTACGAAGCCGCGTGTCAATTGCTCGAACCGCGGATAAAGCTGCTGGAGCGCGTGGCGATTCCTGACAGTGTATTGCAGGCGATGCAGACACTGGCCATGGCCCATTGGCTGGCCGGCCGGCCGTCCGAGGCCTGGGGCTGGGTTGAGCGGCTGGAACGCTATGCAAGCACTTATGCGCTGGATCGGCCGCTGGCGGCGGCATTGATACTGCGTATGCGCTGGGCGCAGCAGAGCGGCGATGAAGCACAGGCAGCGACAGCGCTGCAACGTATCGAACAGATCGCCCAGCGCCATGATCCACAGGGGCCGGGCACCGCCCAGGAAATCCTGGCCATCGCCCGGCGCGCTGCCAGTGAGCGGCATCTGCATAAAGCCGACTTCAAGGGCGCGGGGGAACGCTTGCAGGTACTGATCGACACTTCGCGCCGTGACCGGCGCTGGCGTCGGGCTGTGCCCATGCTGTTGCAACTGGCGGTCAGCGAGCAGGGCGCCAACCAGCCGCAAGCGGCTCGTCTGCAGATCATCGAAGCCTTGCGTCAGGGCCATCGCCTGGGCCTGGTGCGGAGTGTGCTGGATGCCTGGCCAGGGATCACTTCGTTGTTGCAAACAGTACTCGACGAAGATTTGCTCGACCCGGTGCTGGCGTTCTACACCCGGCGGCTACTAGAGGTTGCCCAGCGTGCCGCGGCGAGCCTTGAAGGGGCTGCGGACACCGACACGCCGAAAGTGCTCAGTGCCCGTGAGCTGGATGTGTTGAGCCTGGTCGCCCGGGCACTGCCGAACAAGAAGATCGCCCGGGTCCTGAACCTGTCACCGGAAACGGTGAAATGGCATATGAAGAACATCTTCTACAAACTGGAGGTCAACGGTCGCGATGAAGCCATTGCCAAGGCCCGCGACCTGGACCTGAAGCTCCCGGACCACAACGCGCCGTGATCAGCGCGGGAGCAGGGCGTTGCTGATAAAGGTCGCCGTGCCACGTGCCACCAGGCGTTCGCCGTCGAGCAGGTCGAGGCTGGCGTGGTGCAGCGTGCGCCCGAGGCGGTGAACCTGTACATGCGTCTCGATCCAGGCACCGAGTGGCGCAGGGCGCAAATAGTCCATGCTCAGGTTGATGGTGGCGGGCGGCAGCTCGCTACCCACCGCGTCTTTGAATGCCCAGCCGAATGCGCTGTCGGCCAGGGTGGCGAGAAAGCCGCCATGGGCAACACCGAGCGGATTAAGGTGCTCCGGGCGGATCCGGGCAGCCATTATCATGCGTTGCGGATGGAGGTATAGGCCGGTGCAGTGGGCGACAAAACCGGCCCGCTGCATCGGTATGAAACCGGCGGGTGGAGCGTCGTCAACAGCCTGGACAGCGTTGAGTGACGTGGCGTGGGTCACTGGTCTGCACTCCGTGCCTGCTGTGGCCAGCGGTACAGCAGGGGTTGTTTGCGCATGAAGCGTAGCGTGGCGTCCTTGAAGTAGTCGCAAGACATGGCGATGGCCTGAGCCTGAGCTTCTTCATTCAACTGGCGGGACCAGTCGTTGTTCAACGAATGGCTCAGCAAGCGCTTGGTCATGTTGAACGCCAGCGGCGACATGCAAGCCATGCTGCGGGCCAGTTCATTGGCGCGCAGGTGCAGATCGTTGTCGGCTACCACCTCAAGTACAACGCCCATTTCCAGGGCTTGCGCAGCATCGATTTCGCGCGCCGAATAGATCAGTTCGCGGGCTTTTTGCAGGCCGACGAGGCGCGGCAGATGGTAGGTAGCGCCCATGTCGGGAATCGCCCCAATACGTGCGAAGACCATACAGAAGCGCGCGCGCGGCGCAGCAAGAATGAAGTCCGCCGCCAGGGCCAGGCTGAAGCCGGCGCCAAAGGCGACACCGTCCACCGCGGCAATGACCGGGCAGGGCAGGTCCGCCAGGGCGCTGATGACACTGTTGACCAGTTCCATGCGCTGGCGCACGGCTGCCGCGTCGCCGTCCATGCGGGCCATGCTGCTGACGTCGCCGCCAGCGCAGAAGTCCGTGCCGGCACCGGTCAGGACCACTGCCCGCACCTCGGGGTCGTGGCGAATCTGGGCAAGGGCCTCGAGCAAGGCCATGGCCATTTCGCCGTTGAAGGCATTTTTGACTTGCGTACGTGACATCAGCAAGGTCGCCACACCGTTACGCCTGGAACACTCAAGCACCGCCATAGGAAGCCTCCATTGTGAAGTCAAAGCAGCCCTGACGCGACTGGCCAGGGCCGTCCCACGGATTTAGAAGGAGCGGGCGATCAGCTCTTTCATGACCTCGTTGGAGCCGCCGTAGATACGCATCACCCGGGTATTGATGTACAAGCGGGCAATCGGATACTCGAGCATGTAGCCGTATCCGCCATGCAGCTGCAGGCATTCGTCGATGATCTGGCAGGCCTGGCTCGAAGCCCACCATTTGGCTTTGGCCGCAGTGACCGCATCCAGTTCATGCCTGATCATCTTGTCCAGGCAATCGTCGATGAAGGTGCGGGCGATGGTGACGGTGGTCTGCATCTCCGCCAGTTTGAAGCGGGTGTTCTGCATGTCCAGCAACGGCTTGCCGAACACTTTGCGTTCCTGGGTGTACTTGATGGTTTCCTCTACCGCCCGCTGCATCGCACCCAAGGCGTTCATGGCAATGAACATGCGCTCTTCGGGCAACTGCTGCATCAACTGGACAAAGCCCTGGCCTTCTACCGGGCCGAGCAGGTTGGCCGCCGGCACACGAACGTCGTCGAAAAACAGCTCGGAGGTGTCCTGGCCTTTGTGGCCAAGCTTGTCGAGGATGCGCCCACGGCGAAAGCCCGGCAGGTCAGCAACTTCCAGGACGATGATGGACATGCCTTTGGCGCCCAGGCTCGGATCGGTCTTGCACACCAGCAGCACCAGATCGGCGTGATGACCATTGGTGATGAAGGTCTTCGAGCCGTTGATAACGTAGTGGTCACCGTCGCGTATCGCCTTGGTCTTGATGTTCTGTAGATCGGTGCCGGCCCCTGGCTCGGTCATGGCGATGGCGGCAACCAGCTCGCCGCTGGCCATGCGCGGTAGCCAGCGCTGCTTCTGCGCTTCGCTGGCGTAACGCAGCAGGTAATGGGCACTGATCGCACTGTGCACATTGGTTCCCAGGCTGGTGGCGATAGCGTAGGCCAGTTCGTAGCCGATGATGGCGTTGTGCGCATGGTTGCCGCCGCCACCGCCGTATTCCTCAGGGATCCCGGGGCAGAGCATGCCCATCTCACCGGCCCTGAGCCAGGTCTGGCGGTCGACATGTTGCTGTTTGGCCCAGCGTTCCTCATGGGGCACCAGCTCCTCGGCGGCAAATCGGCGTACCGACTGCTGAAAGATGGCCATGTCTTCGGTTAACCACGATGGTCTGTAAGCGCTCATGAGAGTCCTTGGTTCGATGCAGGTTGGGTCTGCTCATCGTAGGGCGGGGTGTAGCGTTGCGCAGAGCGCCGAAGGGATGATGCTGCGGAGTATGCGCAGCATCGTTCGAACGGGCGTCACTAGGGAGGAATGCGCGCGCCAAAGCCTTGGTGGCGTTGGTTGGTGGGCACCGGACTACTCCCTGGCAACGTTCCTTCGAACGCTTCCCCGGTTGATCCATATCTTCATCCCTTCGACGGTCGTGTGCGGCTATTGCGCGCTCCTAGGATAGGCAGCAACAGCCACCGGCCAGCCGGCGGGTACGCCAAGTGAATGTGCGCAGCGAAGGAAACCGATCGATGAGTGACAAAGTGGTGGTAGCCGGGGTCGGCATGATCCCTTTCTCCAAGCCTGGCGCGAGCCCGAGCTATATCGACATGGGCGCGCAGGCGGTGCGGCTGGCACTCAAGGATGCGGGCCTGGATTACGACAAAGTGCAGATGGCCTTCACCGGCTATGTCTACGGTGACTCCACGTGCGGCCAGACCGCCCTTTACGAAGTCGGACGCACCGGAATTCCGATTGTCAACGTCAACAACAATTGCTCTACCGGCTCTACCGCCCTGTACCTGGCGCGTGCCGCTGTTCAGAGTGGCCAGGCCGATTGCGTGCTGGCCTTGGGTTTCGAACAGATGCAGGCCGGTGCGCTGAAATCCCACTGGGACGACCGGCCGATTACCCGTGCCAACGTCGCCCATGTCCTCGAAGAACTGACCCGCGACGTTGATCTACCGCGCGCCTTGAAGACCTTTGGTGGCGCCGGCCGCGAGCACATGCGCAAGTATGGCACCCAGATGCAGACCTTCGCCGCCATTCGCGCCAAGGCCAGTCGCCATGCCGCTAATAACCCGTTGGCACTGTTCAAAAACATCGTCACCACCGAAGAGGTGATGAACGACAAGGTCATGTGGCCGGGTGTCATGACCCGGTTGATGGCTTGCCCGCCCACCTGTGGCGCGGCGGCGGCGATTGTCTGCTCGCCGGCGTTTGCCAAAAAACACGGCCTGCGCAGTGACGTGGTGATCCTCGCGCAGTCGCTGGTCACCGACCCGGTGGAGTCGTTCGATCCGCCTTCGATGATCGCCTATGCCGGCTTTCACATGGCCCAGCGCGCCGCCAACCTGGTCTACGAACAGTCAGGCTTCGGACCACAGGACGTGCGGGCAGTGGAGCTGCATGACTGCTTCGCGCAAAACGAGCTGCTGACCTACGAAGCCCTTGGGCTGTGCGCGGTGGGCGGTGCTGAGCAGTTCGTCCTCGATGGCGACAACACCTATGGCGGCCAGGTGGTGACCAACCCGTCCGGCGGCCTGCTTTCCAAAGGCCATCCGCTGGGCGCTACCGGCCTGGCCCAATGCTACGAGCTGACTCACCAGCTGCGCGGCACCGCTGACAAGCGCCAGGTCGACGAGCTGAACATCGCCCTGCAGCACAACCTCGGCCTGGGCGGCGCCTGTGTGGTGACCATGTTCGGCCGCAATTGAGCGGTTTCCCTGTCCCCCTAGAACAACAAGAGGAATGAGACACATGGCTGACAAGCATCTGATCGGGCACAAGCTCGGAACATTCACCATCGATGTCGAGAAGGGCCGCCTGCGCTTCTTTGCCAAGGCCATCGGCGAAACCGATGCCATCTACACCGACGAAGCCGCCGCCCAGGCTGCCGGTCACCGCACGCTGCCGGTGCCACCGACCTTTCTCAAATGCCTGGATGGGGAAGGTCGCGACCTGAATACCTTCCTCAATCTGGTGAATTTCGACCTCGGTCGCATCCTGCATGCCGAGCAGTCCTTCGTCTACCACCAGATGGCCTATGCCGGCGACGTGCTGACCTTCGACGCGGTGATCACCGACGTTTATGAGAAGAAGGGGGGAGCCCTGCAGTTTGTGGTTACCGAATCACGGGTAACCAACCAGCATGGCGAGCATATCGCCGATGTCCGCTCGTCTCTTGTTCAGCGCTGAGGAATTGCCGATGTCTCTTGCCAACCACGTTCAGTATTCCGACATCCAGGTCGGCGAACAATTGCCGCTGCTCAAGCTGGCGGCGGTCAACCGCACCACCCTGGCCCTGTACTGCGGCGCCTCGGGCGACCACAACCCGATCCATGTCGACATCGACTTCGCACGCAAATCGCGCATGCCCGATGTCTTCGCCCACGGCATGCTCTCGGCCGCCTACCTCGGCCGCCTGTTGACCCAATGGGTACCGCAACAGCAGGTGCGCAGCTTGTCCGTGCGTTTCACCGGCATCACCCAGCTGGGCCATATCCCTACCTGCAGCGGCACGGTCACCGAAAAATTCGAAGAGAACGGTGAGAAACGCGTCCGCCTGGCCATTCGCTGCGCCAACCAGTACGGCGAAGACAAACTGCTCGGCGAGGCCGTCGTTGTCCTGGCCTGACTGGCTAATCCACTGAACTGAAGGAACTGATTGATGAGAAAGCTTGAAGGCAAAGTCGCTCTGGTTACTGGCTCCGGTCGTGGCATCGGTCGTGAAGTGGCACTGCAACTGGCCGCCTATGGCGCCAGGCTGGTGATCAACGACCTCGATGCCGAGCCCGCCGAAGAAGTGGTTGCCACCATCCGCAATGCCGGTGGCGAGGCAGTGGCCTGTGTGGGCAGCGTCACCGCGCCGGATTTCGCCGAGCGCCTGGTCAAGGTGGCGGTCGACAACTTCGGTGCCATCGACATCATCGTCAACAACGCCGGTTATACCTGGGACAACGTCATTCAGAAAATGAGCGACGAGCAGTGGTACGCAATCATGGACTGCCACCTCACCGCGCCATTTCGCATCCTGCGCGCGGCGCAGCCGGTGATCAGCGCCGCGGCCAAGCAAGAGGCGGCCGAAGGGCGCGAGGTATTGCGCAAGGTGGTCAACATTTCCTCGGGTGCTGCCGGCGGCAACGTCGGCCAGAGCAACTATTCCTCGGCCAAGGCCGGCCTGCTTGGCCTGACCAAGACGCTGTCCAAGGAGTGGGGCCGCTTGAAGGTCAACGTCAACGCGGTGGCCTTCGGTCTGATCGAAACCCGCCTGACCCAGGCCCTGGCTGGCGAAGACAGCAAGACCGTCAATATCGAAGGGCGTGAAATCAAGGTTGGCGTGCAGCAGTCGCGCCTGGACAACGCCGCCCTGACCATCCCCCTGGGCCGCCCGGGCAAACCCGAAGAGGCTGCAGGTGCAGTGGTGATGCTGTGCCTGCCGGAAGCGGACTTCTGTTCCGGTCAGGTCATCTACTGCGGCGGCGGCCCAGGCTCGAATTTCTGATTGCTCCTTTGCCCAGCAGCCCTTGCCGCCGTAACAGCAAGGGCTCGTCGAACTAGAGGTCTGTGTGATGCTGGAAAACTACCGCTCCCCCTGGATGACCGAAGACCTGGAACAGTTTCGCGACATGGTCCATCGCTTTGCCAAGGAGTACATCGAGCCCAACGAACTGCATTGGCGCGAGCAACACTTCGCCGACCGTGCGGCCTGGCTCAAGGCCGGTGAACTCGGCCTGATTTTGCCTGATGTTGCCGAAGAATATGGCGGCGCCGGTGGCACCATCGGGCACTACGCCTGTGTGGTGCAGACCATCAACGCCTTTGGTGGCGGCCTGGGCATTGGCCTGAGCCATATCGTCGCCCATTACATCCTTGAATCCGGTACCGAGGCCCAGAAAAAGCACTGGCTGCCGAAAATCGGTGCCGGCGAAGTCATCTGCGCCATTGCCATGACTGAACCGGGTGCCGGTTCCGACCTGCAATCGGTACGTACCCGCGCGGTCAAGCAGGGCGACAGCTACGTAATCAACGGCGCCAAGACCTTCATCAGCAACGGCCAGACCTGCGACATGGTGCTGGTGATCGCCAAGACCGATGTCAGCGAGGGCGCCAAAGGCGTTTCATTGTTCATGGTCGACACCAACACCCCGGGATTCCGCCGCGGCAAGCTGCTGAGCAAAGTCGGCATGCACGCCCAGGACACCTCGGAGATGTTCTTCGATGACGTCACGGTGCCCGCCGATTGCCTGCTGGGCGAAGTGGAAGGCAAAGGCTTCTACACCCTGATGAGCCAGCTGCCTTACGAGCGCGCGCAGATCGGGGTCGGTGCGGTTGCGGTCATGGAGCGGGCCCTGCGCTTGACCGTGGAGTACACCAAAGACCGCAAAGCCTTCGGCAAACCAGTCATCGACTTCCAGAACAGCCGCTTTGTGCTCGCCGATGTCAAGGCCACGGTGTTGGCGGCCAAGACTTTTATCGACCTGATCGTCAGCCGCTGGATCGACGGCAGCCTGGACACCACGCTGGCCTCGATGGGCAAGTTCTGGCTGACCGAGCGCCAGGGCGAAGTGCTCGACCGCTGCCTGCAACTGTTCGGCGGCTACGGCTACATGAACGAGTACCCGATCGGGCGCATGTGGGCCGATGCCCGCGTCGC
The DNA here is from genome assembly GCF_059415665.1 of Pseudomonas sp. GW821-FHT10B02. Lineage (NCBI taxonomy): Bacteria > Pseudomonadati > Pseudomonadota > Gammaproteobacteria > Pseudomonadales > Pseudomonadaceae > Pseudomonas > Pseudomonas sp. GW821-FHT10B02. The sequence continues at coordinate 71,122 of NZ_JBWKNR010000010.1, forward strand.
ACGCATCTACGGCGGCTCCAACGAGATCCAGCGCGAGGTGGTGGCCCGTTCATTGTGATCCTGCAGGCCGGCAGGGCTGACGCTGCGTCGGCCCGCCGCACTGCGCTACCCGACCCAAATCAATCCAAAAATAAAAAATCATTTGGAGTTCAGTATGTACATCACTCAAGGACTGCATCGTCAACTGCAGAGCCGACCGCAAGCGGTGGCCATCCGCGCCCAAGGCCGCAGCACCACTTATGCCGAGTACGGCGACCGGGTGGCACGGCTTGCCGGTGCCCTGAAAGGACTGGGGGTTGCCAGCGGCGATCGCGTGGCGATGCTGGCGTTCAACTGTCAGCGCTTTCTGGAATATTACCTGGCCGTGCCTTGGGCCGACGCGGTGGTCAATCCGGTGAACTTTCGCTGGAGTGCAGCGGAAATCATCTACTCGCTGGACGACTCGGAAACCACGGTGCTGATTGTTGACGATCATCACAAGGACATCGGGCAAAAGATCCTTGAACAGGCGATGACCTTGCGTCACGTGATCTATGCCGGCGATGGCCCAACCCCGGTCGGCATGCTCAATTACGAAACGCTGATTGCCAACAGTGCGGCGATTGAGGATGCGCGGCGCGGCGGTGATGCCTTGCTGGGCATTTTCTATACCGGCGGCACCACTGGTTTTCCCAAGGGCGTAATGCTCAGTCACAACAACGTCAGCTTCTCGGCGATGAACTCGGTGAGTTCGGGCCGCTGCGGCGTCGATGCCCGCTTCCTGCATTCGATGCCGATGTTCCACCTGGCCGATTTTGCCGCAATGGTGGCGTTGTTCATTACCGGTGGCACGCATGTGGTGTTGCAATCCTTCAGCCCCCAGGGCGCCCTGGAGACGATTGACCAGGAAAAGGTCAACGAGGTGCTGTTGGCTCCGACCATGATCCAGATGATGCTGGACTGGCACCAGAACTATGGTCAGCACCTGGATGTCAGCTCGCTGCAACGCGTCGGCTACGGCGCCTCGACCATCACCCCGGTGTTGCTCGACCGGGCACGCGCGTTGTTCACCAGTGCCGAGTTCGCTCAGGGCTACGGCATGACCGAACTGGCACCGGTGGCCAGTACGCTGGGCGCCGAGTATCACAGCGCCGAGTACCAGGCCAACGGCAAGATGTATTCGGCCGGCTTGCCGGGGATCTGCGTGGAAATCCGGGTGGTCGACGCCCAGGACAACGAAGTGCCACGCGGTACCGTCGGCGAGATCATCGTACGCGGCCCGAATGTCATGCTCGGTTACTGGAAAAAGCCCGAGGCGACCGCCGAGGCCTTGCGCGGTGGCTGGATGCACACCGGTGACGGTGGCTACATGGATGAGGATGGCTTCATCTACATCTGCGACCGGCTCAAGGACATGGTGGTCAGCGGCGGCGAGAACATCTACAGCGCCGAAGTCGAGACCGCCATCGCCAGCCATCCGGCGGTGGCACAGAACGCGGTGATCGGCATCCCCTGCAAAAAGTGGGGCGAGACCGTGCACGCAGTGATCATTCTCAAACCGGGAGTGAGCGTCAGCAGTGACGACATCATCGGTCATTGCCGTGAACGGATTGCCGGCTACAAGGTGCCGCGCAGTATCGAATTTCGCGAATCGCTGCCGCTGACCAGCGTCGGCAAAGTGCAGAAAACCGAACTGCGCAAGCCGTTCTGGAAAGACCAGAAGCGCGGGATCGCCTGAGTCTTGAGTGCCGCGCGGCGGTTAGCGCCGCGCCTTTCTTTGATTACTGCACAGACCAGCGTCGCACCTGCGGGTGCGGCATGTCTCCCTTGCGCCCTTGTACACCGGAGTACCCATGAACCTGACGAGAATGCGTGGAGCCCGCGCTCCGCACCTGCTGGCCGTCGCCGTTGCCATTGCCGTTCAGTCCCAGGCCGATGCCAAGGATTTCACCTTTGGCGAGATTGAAGGCAGTTTCGATTCCTCGCTGTCGATCGGGGCCAGTTGGGCCGTGCGCGGCCCCGACCCGGATTTCATCTCCAACTTCAACTCACAGGGCGTCAGGGGCAATGCCGCTTCACGTACCAATGACGACAACCGCCTGAACTTCAAGAAAGGTGAAACCTTCTCGAAGATCTTCAAAGGCGTACACGACCTGGAACTCAAATACGGCCAGAGCGGCGTGTTCGTGCGCGGCAAGTATTGGTATGACTTCGAACTCAAAGATGAGAACCGCCTGTTCTATGACATCGATGACCATGGCCGCGACCGCGCCGCAAAGGCGTCCGGGGCGATGTTCCTCGACAGCTTCGTCTACCACAACTACAACCTCGGCTCATTGCCGGGCAACGTGCGGGTCGGCAAGCAAGTCGTGAGCTGGGGTGAGAGTACCTTTATCGGCAACTCGATCAACAGCATCAACCCGATCGACGTCGCCGCCTTGCGCCGCCCGGGTGCCGAGGTCAAGGAGGGCCTGATTCCGGTCAACATGTTCTATCTGTCCCAGGGGCTGAGCGACAGCCTGACCGCCGAGATGTTCTACCAGATCGAATGGGAAAGCTCGGTGATCGACAACTGTGGCACTTTCTTCGGCAACGATGTGACCCCCGAAGGCTGTACCGACCGGGTGGTGCTCGCCGGCCTCGACCTGCCACCTGGCGTCGCCAACAATACCGGCGTTCCCGGGGTGAGCGACGATGCCTTCATTCCCCGCACCAAGACCCGCGATGCCCGCGACAGCGGTCAGTACGGCCTGGCGTTGCGCTGGTATGTGCCGGAGCTGAACGACACCGAGTTCGGCTTCTATGCGATGAACTACCACAGTCGCAACCCGAGCCTGAATTTCACCCGCGCCACCAGCACCAGTAATCCGGTCGCCACCATCCGCAGCGCCAGTTACAACGTGGTCTATCCCGAAGATGTGCGCCTGTACGGTGTGAGTTTCGCCACCAGCGTCGAAGGTACCTCGGTTGGTGGCGAGATCAGTTACCGGCCGAACATGCCGCTGAACCTCAACGGCGCCGACATCAACCTGGCGGCCTTGGGTAACGCTACATCACCGCTGTTCCAGAGCGGCAACTCAGTCAACCTGGCCGGTGCCGAGCTCGATGGCTACAAACGCATGCCGGTGTTGCAGGCGCAGGCTACCGCGACGCGCTTTTTCGATCAGGTGCTGGGTAGCGATCGTCTGACCCTGGTCGGCGAGGTTGGTTACAACCACATCAACGGCCTGGGTTCCAGCGATGGCAGCGACCTGCGCTTTGGCCGCAACTCCGTGTTCGGCGCCGGGCAACTGGTCAACCAGTCGGTGTGCGTCGGCACCCGCCAGGCAGTGCCGGGCCAGCCTGGAGTGACTGCGGCGAGCAATCCGCAACAGGAGTGCAACAGCCACGGCTTCTACACCAGTAGCTCCTGGGGCTACCGCCTGCGCGGCAAGCTTGATTACCCCAACGTGATTGCCGGTATCAACCTGTCGCCCAACCTGGCCTGGTCCCACGATGTCGATGGCGTAGGACCGAACTTTGAGGAAGGCAACAAAGCCGTGAGCCTCGGACTGGATGCCGACTACCTGAACACCTACACCGCCAGTCTCAGTTACACCGACTACTTCGGCGGCAAGTGGAACACCAACACTGATCGCGACTATGTCGCCCTCAGCTTCGGCGTGAACTTCTGACCCCATCAGAGAGAGGAATAACAACAATGAAACCAATACGTCTTCTGCTCACCGCTTGCACAATGACCCTCATGGCATCCAGCGTCATCGCCGCGGTTTCCGAAGAGGAAGCCGCCAAGCTGGGCACCAGTCTGACGCCGGTGGGTGCAGAAAAAGCGGGCAACACCGAGGGCAGCATCCCGGCCTGGACCGGCGGCCTCAAGGCCGACGCGGCGCCGGTGCAGAACGGCTTCATGGGCGATCCTTATGCCGCTGAAAAGCCGCTGTTCGTCATCACTGCGGCCAATGTCGAGCAGTACAAGGACAAGCTGACTCCCGGCCAGCAGGCGATGTTCAAACGCTACCCCGACACCTACAAAATGCCGGTGTACAAGACCCAGCGCAGCGCTGTCATGCCGCAATCGGCTTACGACGCGGCGAAAAAAAGTGCACTGACCACCGAAGCCGTCAACGAGGGTTACTCGCTGAAAAACTTCGATCAAATCCATTATTTCGCCTTCCCGATCCCAAAAACCGGTCTGCAAGTGGTGTGGAACCACCTGACCCGCTACCGCGGCCACAACTACATTAACACCCAGGTCCAGGCTACTCCGCAGGTCAATGGTGACTTCACCCCGGTGCATATCGAAATGGCCAGCGGCTTCCCGTGGATCATGAAGGACGCCAAACCGCAGGACACCAGCAACATCCTGTTCTTCGTCAAGCAGACGGTTACCGCCCCGGCGCGCATGGCCGGCAACGTCACGCTGATTCACGAGACTCTCGACCAGGTCGCCGAGCCGCGCATGGCCTGGGCCTACAACGCCGGCCAGCGTCGGGTGCGGCGGGCCCCGCAAGTGGCGTATGACGGTCCGGGCACAGCCTCAGATGGCCTGCGCGTGGCAGACAATGCCGACATGTACAACGGTGCGCCCGACCGCTACGACTGGAAGCTGGTGGGCAAAAAGGAGATCTACATTCCTTACAACAGCTACAAGCTGCAATCGCCTTCGCTCAAGTACAAAGACATCATCCAGCCCGGTCACATCAACCAGGACCTGACCCGTTACGAGCTGCATCGGGTGTGGGAAGTGCAGGGCACGCTGAAGTCCGGTGCCCGGCACATCTATGCCAAACGCCACATGTTCTTTGACGAAGACACCTGGACTGCCGTTGAAATCGACCACTACGACGGCCGCGGCCAGCTGTGGCGGGTCAGTGAAGGGCACACCTACACCGATTACGTGCAACAGCTCACAGCGTTCGCCGGCATTGCTACCTATGACTTGATGGCGGGTCGCTACGTGGTGTCGAACCTGGGCAACGAGAACAAGAAAGGTATCGACTACGCCTATCAGCCGAGCGTCAACGACTTCACCCCGGCGGCCCTGCGCAACGCCGGTATCCGCTGACCCCATCTGTACCCGCTGCTCGCTCTTGATGGGGCGAGCAGCACCTTCCTGTGTGTTCCCTCTGTGTGAATCTTCCTGATCCTGGAGAACTATGATGTCGCAAAAACCTTACGTCGTTGGCGTCGGTATGATCCCGTTCGTCAAGCCCGGCACCAGCGGTAGTTATATCGAGATGGGCGCGCAGGCGGTGCGTCTGGCCCTGGCAGACGCCGGCCTGGATTATCGTCTGGTGCAGCAGGCCTATGCCGGTTACGTCTATGGTGACTCCACCTGTGGCCAGGCAGCTTTGTATGAAGTCGGTATGAGTGGTATTCCGGTGCTCAACGTCAATAACAACTGTGCTACCGGTTCCAGCGCGCTGTTCCTGGCACGCCAGGCGGTGGAGAGCGGGGCGGTTGACTGTGCCCTGGCGTTCGGCTTTGAACAGATGCAGCCCGGTGCGCTGAAATCGGTGTGGGACGACCGTCCTCGGGCCACCACCCATATGACCCAGTCAGTGATCGACGAACTGACCGCCGATGTGCCGGAGATGCCCAGTGCCTTGCGCATGTTCGGTGGTGCTGGGCGTGAACACATGCACAAATACGGCACGCAGATGAGTACCTTCGCCGCTATTCGTGCCAAGGCCAGCCGTCATGCCGCCAACAACCCGCTGGCGCTGTTCCGCAAGATCGTCAGCAGCGAAGATGTGATGAACGAACAGCTGATCTGGCCGGGTGTCATGACCCGTTTGATGGCCTGCCCGCCAACCTGTGGTGCTGCGGCAGCCATCATTTGCTCCGAGGCGTTCGCCAGAAAGCATGGCCTGAACACCGACGTGGTGATTCTGGCCCAGTCATTGACCACTGATTCGCCGGTTTGCCATGAGGCGAGGTCGATGATCGAAGTGGTCGGCTTCGATATGGCGCAACGGGCGGCCAAAGCGGTTTACGAGAAGGCCGGTGTTGACCCTCAGGACATTCGTGTGGTCGAGCTGCATGACTGTTTCGCCCACAACGAATTGCTCACTTATGAGTCCCTGGGGCTGTGCCCGGTCGGCGGGGCTGAGCGCTTCGTCCTTGATGGTGACAACAGCTATGGCGGTCAGGTGGTGACCAACCCGTCCGGTGGCCTGTTGTCCAAAGGCCATCCGCTGGGGGCTACCGGGCTTGCCCAGTGCTATGAGCTGACCCATCAGTTGCGTGGCACTGCCGATAAGCGTCAGGTCGAAGGCGCCAGCTTGGCACTGCAGCACAACCTGGGCCTGGGCGGCGCCTGTGTGGTGACCCTGTACGGGCGCAGCTGATTTTTTGCGCATATTTGCCGGGCCTGGTGCCCGGCTTTTTTTGGGCTCTTCACGGAATCCCGGAGACCAAGATCCTTGGGTTGGCTTGGGATGTTGAGGCAAAAACAAAACGCCCGATGCACTGCAGCGGGCGTTTTGTTTTCAGTCCGAACGAGGTTATTCGCTCTTGGCAACCTGCTCGACTTTCTGCATACGGCTGGTGTCCATCAACACCAGACCGAAGGCCATGCCGTACATCAGACGGCCCTGGGCATCGACCTTGATCGGCGCATACATGCCGTTGAACACCGGGTCGCTACCGGTGGCGATTTCCAGCACGGTCTTGCCGGTGTCCAGGTCCATACCAATGTGGTAACCCTCACCCTGGCGCGCGGTGTAAACACCGTTGATCACGGCCATGCGGCTGCCACCGCTGATCATCGGCACCACCGACACCGAGCCGACATCGGTGCGGGTCCACAAGCTGTTCCACTGGTCCTTGGCACTGTCCCACTTGAGCATTGCCACGCCACTGGCGGCAGGCCGGGTCATGCCATTGAGCATGGTGACGTAGTAACCAGACTTGGCCAGCGCCGGCTTTTCCTCGGCGGGGATATTGTTGACCACGAAGGCATGGCCGTCATACACCGCCACCGACTGTTCGGACTGCACTGTAGGCACGGTGCTACCCATGTCCACCGGGCGCTGGTCAGCCACCCGTGGCGACAGGGTGCCAGGTTTCTGCTGCCAGCCTGAGGGAATCTTGTCGCGCCACATGGCCACCAGGTTCATCTTTTTCGCACCGTCAGTGAACACCACCAGCTTGTCTTCGTCAGGGCCATAGCCCATCAGGGTCGGGGTGGAACCGGTGCCGTCCGCGATCTTCACCGCAGCAAAGCGTACGCCGCGATCGTATGGAGCCTTCCAGGCACCACTGGCTTCATCAGCATGCAGCTTGCCGTCCTTGTCGACCACCAGCCGGTACATGTTCTGGTTGGATGCGACATACACCGCGCCGCCATCTACTTCAGGACCCGTGGCGAACGAGTTGAGGAATACCTCGTCACTGCCTTCGATACGGTAGCTGTCGATCAGCTTCAGGGTGTTGCGGTCGAGGGTCGCGACTGTGCCCCCCATGGTGTTGACCACCAGGTAGCCGTTGAGGGTCATGCCCATGCCGAAGGTGGTGTCCACAGGGATGCCGACGCCGCGCTTGGTCTTCTCGTTGTCGAACAACGCATCGGGCAGTTGCACTTCCTGGGTCAGCTTCATCCCGGAGTTGGGGGCTTTGGGGTCGTTTTGGTCGATGCGGAACACTCGGCGCGCACTGGCGCCGATAAACGCGTTGTCGCGGGTCAAAAGCGAGTAGATGGCGCCGCCCAGCAACTGGTCGGTGGTGGCGGTAAGCATACGGTTGGGTTGCGCCTGCATGTAATCGAGCAGCCCTTTTTCATCCTTGGCATCAAGGAACTTGCGGGTCTGGGCAGCCTGCTGCAGACGTTGTTCGGGGGAGATGGCCTGGTAGTTGGGCAGTTTCACCGGCAGGTCGACGCGGGCGATTTCGCTGAAGGTGAAGTCGTCATTGATCTTCAGCTTGCGCAGGGAAAAACCGGCCCAGTACCAGTAGACATCGGTCCCGCCGACCTTGTCGGTGTATTGCATCAGGCTGCCCGACTCGTTGGGGATCAGTCGATAAGCTTGCGGGGTCATTTTGTACGAGCCACGTGCGACGCTGAGGGTGGTGCTGTCCGAGGCGCCGTCATTCCAGTGCGTCTGGTTATTGTAGGACTGCGCCAGGTAGGGATTGGGCGGGGCGACCTGGGTTTGCGCAGTGGCCAGGGCAGGCGCGGCCAGGCAGCAGGTTGCCCACAGGGCCCAATGAGGAGGTAACTCGAACATACGCTCTTTTCCTTTTGTTGTTATTGACGGCGATTGCCAGGCCCAGAGTAGCCAGCGGCATCGCTGCCTATAGCCCCCCTCGGCGGGGGGCAGGATTATCCCGGCTTGCTCTGCTAGCGTGCCCGTACAACAACAAGGTCAGCGAACAGGAGTACACATGCTTTCAGGTATCAGGATCGTTGAAATCTGCGGTATCGGCCCCGGACCGTTTTGCGCGATGCATCTGGCGGATCTCGGCGCTGATGTGATCGCTGTGGAGCGCGAGTCTTCCACCTCGGTCACCGGTGCGAAAAATGCCCCGCGCAACCCGCTTAACCGCGGCAAGCGTTCGGTGGTGGCGGACCTGAAAACCGCTGAGGGCCGTGAGGTGGTTCTCAAGCTGGTCGAAAGTGCCGATGTGTTGATCGAAGGCATGCGCCCTGGGGTCATGGAGCGCCTGGGGCTGGGCCCCAAACAGTGCCAGGCGCGCAATCCTGCGCTGGTTTATGGTCGCATGACTGGCTGGGGGCAGTATGGCCCGCTGGCCAGCGCCGCCGGTCATGACAATAACTACATCGCCTTGTCGGGCGCGTTACACCACAGCGGTACCGCAGGCGAAGCGCCGTCTTCGCCCATCACCCTGATCGGTGATATCGGTGGCGGCGCGTTGTATCTGGCTATCGGTGTGCTTGCCGGTGTCCTCAAGGCACGGCAAAGCGGTCAGGGCAGTGTCGTCGATGCGGCCATCGTCGATGGCTCGGCGCACATGATGCAACTGATGGCGTCGCTGACCAGCAGGGGCCTGCTCAACGAACAACGGGGCAAGAGCGTCCACGACAGTTCGCACTTTTATGCCACTTATCGTTGTGCCGATGACCAGTACGTTGCGGTGGGGTCGATCGAACCGCAGTTCTACGCACTTCTGCTGGAAAAGCTGGGCCTGGCAGACGACCCACGTTTTGCGCGGCAATGGGATGCAAGTCGTTGGGAAGAACTGCGTGGTGTGTTGAGCGAAATCTTTGTCAGCCAGCCGCGCCAGCACTGGTGCGAGCTGCTCGAAGGTAGCGATGCCTGTTTTGCTCCGGTGCTTAGCCCGCGTGAGGCGGCACGTCACAGTCATATGCTCGAGCGTGGGGTGTACTTCGAGCGTGACGGACTGTTGCAGGCTCACCCGGCACCGCGCTTTGATGATCGGGTGGTCACCCCAGGGCCGATTCCGACGCATGGCGCGGATACCGAGCGGGTGCTGGCGGCGCTTGAGGGCAATGACCTGGCTGCGCTCTGGCGTTCTGGCATGCAACCGTAGTTGATGGTGAAGCGGTGGCGCTGCTTGGGCAGCGTCACTGCTGTTGATTGCCCCTTGAACGTTACAACCGCTGCAAGATGGAGCGGGCCCGACCGATCACCGGCGCATCGATCATCTGCCCATCCAGCACGAACACGCCGCAACCCTGATCGGCACCTTGCAGCACCCGTCGCGCCCACTCCAGTTCTTCCCGGCTAGGTCGCAAGGCTGCATGAATGGTCTCGACCTGCCCCGGATGAATGCACAATGCCCCGCCAAAACCCTGGTCGCGGGCAGACTCGATGGCCCGGCGCAATCCTTCGGCGTCCTGAATCGCCGGATACACCCCGTCCAATGGTGCGGCCAACGCAGCAACCCGGCTGTGCAGGAGAACGGCATAGCGCGCATGGCTGAGCACCTGTTCGGCAGCCTCACTGCCACTGCGCAGGTTCAGGTCCAGGCCAAGGTCCAGACTGCCAAAGCACAAGCGCTCGACACCTTCACTGGCGGCAAGCCGGGGCAGTGCGAGCAGCCCCTGGGCGCTTTCGATGATCGGCCACACCGGTTTGCCCGAGTCGTGCGCCAGGCGTATCTGCTCGACTGTTTCGGCCTTGGGCAGCAAGATGCCGCTGACGCCGGGATGACGTCGACACAGTGCAAGGTCGGCCTCATGCGCCCAGTGCCCCGGAGCATTGGCCCTGACCAGCAGTTGGATATCCGGGTGCTGCTGCAGAAAGATCGCAAGGTTATCCCGCGCCTGCTCCTTGGCCGCTTCTTCCACGGCATCTTCCAGGTCGACAATGACCCGGTCGGCGCCGCTGGCCAGGGCCTTGGGGATGCGCTCCGGACGGCTGGCCGGAACGAACAGGGCAGAACGCACACTATCGTGGTTCATTGTCCGACCTCCACGCTGAACTCGACTTCGCCGGACTGGGCCATTCCGGCTTGCGCGGTGGCCCAGAGCTGCGCTTTGCCGTTCTCAAGAAGACGGCCGCCAACCTCGAACGCGTTTGGTGAAATCAGTGGACGCAAACCACGAAAGTTGAAGCGACGCACGCGTGCCGCAGGGTTGGCGCGCTGGAAGGCCCGCAGGCTAAGCGTAGCAATCAGCGGACCGTGCACCACCAGGCCCGGATAGCCTTCGGTCTCGCAGGTGTATGGCCAGTCATAGTGAATGCGGTGGCCGTTGAAGGTCACCGCGGAGTAGCGAAACAGCAGCGTCGCCGACGGTTCCACCGTCTCCTGCCAAGCGCCTGCGGGTGCAGCCTTGGTACCACCGAGTTTGGGCCGGGTCGCTTCGCGGTAGACGATGTCTTGCTCTTCGACCAAGGCATTCTGTCCATCCTGCAGGTACGCGTGCCTGACCGTGACGAACATCAACGAGCCCGTGCGCCCGTGCTTTTCTTCGATGTTGAGGAGGGTCGATTGCCGCGTTACTTCGGCTTCCACGCGCAGCGGCTGGATAAACTCCAGGCGGCTGCCGGCCCACATGCGGTTGCGGTTGTCAGCCGGCGGCAGGAACCCGCCCCGCGCCGGATGGCCATCGTTGCCCAGCCCTGCGTCGTCGACAGGCTCCTGGAAGAATGCCCAATGCCAGAGCAAGGGCAGGGCGTCACCTGGCGCCGGCGCCGGCTCGTTCAGTGTCGCGGCAATACGCTTGACCAGGTTATGGGTGATGCAGTCGTGGCTGGTTTCGCTACGGCCGATCCAGGCACTGAAGTCATGTGTTGTCATTGTCTATGTGTCCTCGGCAAAGCTGCCCCGCAGTCGCCCGACTGCGGGGCAGGAAAAGGGGTCAAATGACTCCGCAAGCACGCAGTTCCTGTATTTTTTCGCTGGACAGCCCGAGTCCGGCAAGAATGCGTCTGCTGTGCTCGCCCAAATCCGGGACCGGATCCATGCGTGGGCTGAACGCACTGCTGTTGGCCGGTGGCAGCAAGCTGGGAACGTTGCCGACGGCGGTTTCGATCTGCCGCCAGCGATCACGGGCCTGCAGCTGTGGGTGCTGCCATACCCCCTGCATATCGTTGACGCGGGCGTTGGCGATGGTGGCGGCGTCGAGGCGAGCTATGGCCGTGGCAAAATCGAGCGTGGTGAACGCATCGACGATCAGCGTACGCAAAGCCTCGCGGTTTTCCACGCGCCTGGCGTTGCTGTCAAAACGTTTGTCGTCGGCCAGTTCGGGCTGCAACAGCACCCGCTCACAGAACAACCGCCACTCGCGCTCATTCTGCAAGCCCAGCATCAGCGTACTGCCATCGCCGACGGGGAAGGGGCCATAGGGATAAATCGTGGCATGCGCCGCGCCCGTGCGTGGCGGCGGGGGGGCGCCTTCATAGGCGTAGTAGAGGGGATAGTTCATCCACTCCACCAGGCTCTCCAGCATGGATACCTCCACATGGCTGCCAGCGCCGGTCTTCTCCCGCAGCAGCAATGCTGACAGCACGCCCGTGTAGGCATACATGCCCGCGGCAATATCGGCAATCGAGTTGCCGGCTTTGGCCATCTGCTCGTCACCCGTCACCGAGAGAAAGCCCCCTTCGCTCTGGATCAGCAGGTCGTAGGCTTTTTTCTGCTCATAAGGGCCACCAGCACCATAGCCTGAGATATCGCAGACGATCAGCCGCGGAAAGCGTTCGCGCAGTGCTTCGAACGACAGGCCGAGACGTGCCGCGGCACCGGGGGCAAGGTTCTGGACCAGAACGTCGGCTTGTTCCAGCAACTGGCCGAGGATGTCACCGGCGATATCCTGCTTGAGATCCAGCGTCAGGCTTTCCTTGGAGCGGTTGGTCCAGACAAAGTGCGAAGCCAGGCCGTTGACGCGTTGGTCATAGCCACGGGCAAAATCGCCGACGCCGGGGCGTTCCACTTTGATCACCCGCGCTCCCAGATCCGCCAACTGGCGGGTACAGAACGGTGCGGCGATGGCGTGTTCGAGACTGACAACGGTAATACCGTCCAGCGGGCGCATGTTCATGATGTGCTCTCTTGTTATTGAGGGTGCTGCAACCTGTGGGTTTTCTGCCTAGAACGAACGCGGCAGCTCCAGCAAGTGTTCGGCCACATAGGACAGGATCAGGTTGGTGGAGATCGGCGCCACCTGGTAGAGACGGGTTTCGCGGAATTTGCGCTCGACGTCATATTCGTTGGCGAAACCGAAACCACCGTGGGTTTGCAGGCAGGCGTTGGCCGCCTCCCAGGACGCTTTGGCCGCCAGGTACTTGGCCATGTTCGCGGCTGCACCGGCGTTCTGCTGGTTGTCGTACTGCTCACACGCTTGCCAGCGCATCAGGTCTGCCGCTTCGATCTCGATATGCGCCTCGGCGATCGGGAACTGTACGCCCTGGTTCTGGCCGATGGGTCGGCCGAACACCACACGGTCGCGGGCATACTGCGCGGACTTTTCGATGAACCAGCGGCCGTCACCGATGCACTCGGCGGCGATCAGCGTGCGCTCGGCATTCAGGCCATCGAGAATGTAGCGAAAGCCTTTGCCTTCCTCGCCGATCAGACTGCTGGCTGGAATCTCCAGGTTGTCGAAGAACAGCTCATTGGTCTCGTGATTGACCATATTGGCGATCGGCTGCACGCTCAGGCCATTACCAATGGCTTCACGCAGATCGACCAGGAAGATCGACATGCCTTCAGACTTCTTCTTGACCTCGGCCAAAGGCGTGGTACGGGCCAGTAGAATCATCAGGTCGGAATGCTGAATACGCGAGATCCACACTTTCTGGCCATTGATTACATACTTGTCGTCTTTGCGCACGGCGGTGGTTTTGATCTTGGTCGTGTCGGTACCGGTGGTGGGTTCGGTCACACCCATCGACTGCAGCCGCAGTTCACCACTGGCCAGTCTGGGCAGGTAATAGCGCTTCTGTTCGTCGCTACCATTACGCAACAAGGTGAACATGTTGTACATCTGGCCGTGGATGGTCCCGGAATTGCCACCGCAGCGATTGACCTCCTCAAGGATCACCGAGGCTTCGGCCAGGCCCAGCCCGGAGCCGCCATATTCTTCGGGAATCATCGCCGACAGCCATCCGGCCTCGGTCATGGCCTGGACGAAGGTCTCTGGAAAGCCTTTGTGTTCATCGATTTTGCGCCAGTACTCGGCAGGAAAATCGCTGCACAAGGCGCGCACGCCTTCGCGGATGGCATTGATGGCGTCGCTATTGTGGTTGTTCATTATTTCTCCAGGTGGGCAGGGCAGCTGCCTGTGTCTTAGCGCCAAACTACGCTGGAGTGCCTGTTTCAATAAGGGGACTGGTTGACTAGCTGATATGCTCAAATGCTATAGCTGGCCGGGGGGCTGTTCAGGCTGTCGCTTGCCAGCGAATCATTACGCCAATTCCATTTCTCTACCTTGGTCAGTCAATGGACGTCGTTCAACTTAAAACCCTCATCCACGTCGCCGAGCTGGGTAGCCTGAGCAAAGCAGCCGACCGCCTGAACATTGCCCAGCCCGCGTTGAGCCGACAGATCCGGCAACTGGAAAAGGAACTTGGCGTCTACCTGTTCGAGCGACATGGCCGCGGCATGCAGATCACCGATGCGGGCAAAGAAGTGTTGCAACACGCCACGCGTATCATGGATGAGCTTGAGGCAATCCGCAGTTCAGTGAGCGGGGGACATGTCAGCTTTCAGGGGGCCGTTGCGATTGGCACCACACCGACGATCGCTGAAATTGTCACGGTGCCACTGGTCAAGCGCATTCGTGAAGCACACCCTGAGCTGTCAATCCGCTTTTCCTCGGCTTTCAGCGGTTACTTGCTGGACTGGCTGCAGCGCGGCGAGCTGGAACTGGCTATTTCCTATGATCTACAGCCCCTGCATACCTTGCGCATCGTGCCGGTGATGATGGAGAACCTGGTGCTGGTAGGCGCGCCGGCCGCTGGATTGCAACTGGACAAGCCGGTGAGCTTCGCAAGCCTGGCGCAGCAACCACTGGTGCTACCAAGCCAGCGGCATGGTCTGCGTAAAATCATGGACCAGTGCGCCGTCGATACAGGCTTCACCATTGCCACCCGTGTGGAGGCCGACTCCTTCGGTGCATTGATTGATCTGGTACGCCACGATTTTGGCTATACCGCATTGCCATTGGCGTCGATCTACACTCACCTGCAGAATGGGACGCTCTGCGCAGCGCCGCTTGTCGAACCGACGCCGATGCGCAAGGTAGTTATGGTGTCGCCTGCAGACCGGCGAGTGAGTCCGGCGACTCGCTACGTTGCCGACACGTTTGTTGAGCTGGCTTCGCAGTTGGTCAAACAAGGAATATGGGCGGGGCATATGCTTTAGTGGCGGTTCAAGCCGTCCAGCACTCAATGCATATGAGCGTGAGAGTGAATGGTCAGGGCTCCCGGCACCTTGGTGCGCTCAAGCCCCCCATGGTCCAGCCACCGGAGGGTCTGCTCATAGGCACGCTGCAGCAAAGACTCGGTCTGGTCAAAGTTGAACACCGAGACATCCACTGGGCACAAGGGTGGGACGATGTGCAGGCTGGTGAGCGTGCGGAAGTGTTCGATGTCGCTCACCAGTTGGCGCATGCTCATCAGATTGACGGTGTGCAGGGCCAGGGCGACCAGGCCGCGGGGTGGTTGGGTCAGGGCGCAACTCATGCCGGTGGGAATTACCACGACGTTGCTGGCCCCCAGGGCTACGGCGGTCGAAATAGGCGTATTGCTTGCCACGCCGCCGTCAACCAGGAACCGATCGGCGATCTGTACGCAGGGGAACACCAACGGGATGGCAGCACTGGCCAGTAACGCCTGCTCGAGTTCGCCACTGGACAACACAGTCTCGGCACCACTGAGCAGGTCGGTGGTGACGATGTGCAGGGGCAGCGTGGCCTCCTCGATGCGATGGATGGGCAGTGCCTGACCCAGTAATCGGTTCAAGGCCGACGGTTGCAGCAGATAGCCACGCCGTTTCATCAGTCCTCTACAGGTGTCCAGCCAGGAGAGGGGGAAGATGTCGTTTTTACTCAACCCGCGCCAGAACCCTTCGAGCGCTGCGACACCATCGGAGTCGGGCCTCGCGGCAAAGTAGGCACCGTTGATCGCGCCTACCGAAGCGCCAACCACCATGTCGAATCGCACATCAGCCTCGACCAGGGCCCGCAACAT
The DNA here is from genome assembly GCF_059415665.1 of Pseudomonas sp. GW821-FHT10B02. Taxonomy (NCBI): domain Bacteria; kingdom Pseudomonadati; phylum Pseudomonadota; class Gammaproteobacteria; order Pseudomonadales; family Pseudomonadaceae; genus Pseudomonas; species Pseudomonas sp. GW821-FHT10B02. Next base: position 86,721 of record NZ_JBWKNR010000010.1, read on the forward strand.
GCCGACCTGCACCGCCCCCAGGCTGCCGCCGCCAGCGAATACGATTGCGGTGTTGGTCGCCATGCTCGAAGTCTCTGTGCAGCAACGTATCGACTTAGTGTAGCTGCCGGGTTGGTATTACTTGCGGGTATCACTTGAGCCCCCGGCGAAGCGTCTGGCCCTTTGCTTTTTGTTCAACGACGAAACCGACTCGCACTCCCCAAGCTTGCGGCCGCGTTGCTCACGGCAGCTGCAAGCTCGGCAGCGCTGCCCGACCTTGTGCCGAGAGCAGCGGCTCCAGCTGACTCCAACTGAAGGTCACGTCTACGTCACAGCCATCGCCAATGGGCTGGTTGGCCAGCTGCATGCCCTGGGTGTCGAAACTCAGGTCGTAGGAGTCGTAGCTCGCCACTCCGGGGCAGTCGCTGTCCGCCGCGGCCTGAGTCTCGAGCCAGGTGGCGAAATTTTTCGGCAGCTTGACCTGCCCGGAGAAGGGGCTGTACCACTCAAAACCTGTACCGATCCAGGTCCAGGGATCGACGCTTTCACCGGTCTGCAGGTTCCAGGTGTGCAACCCCCAACTGATGCCACCACGACCAAAGCCTGCGCTCCAGCGGTAAAACCTGACGGTGAGCCACTGAGACGACCAATACGTCGGGTCAACGCTGATCTCGCTGGTGTAGGCGGAGCCGATGCGACCGAGGAATTCACGTCGCTCGTTGAAGAACGCATTCTGGCCGTCGGGGCTGACGGCCAGGCGTGCCAGTTGCTGATTGATCTTGTGGATGGCCGGGCTGTCACCCTCCAGCTTGAGGGTGACCTGGGCGCCTTGGGTCCTGACCTGATAGGCGTGCTCGCCGAAGGCTTTTTTCTCTACCTTGACGGGCAACGGCGCTGCCTCCATTGGCGCGTTGTAAGCGTCGCCGCCACAACCTTCGGCACTTGAGCGCGTAAGCATCAAGGGCAACGGGGTAGCGCCTGCCGCCTTGCTCCAGGTTCCGGTCAGCGTATCGCCCTGCAGGGCGTCCAGTTGCCAGAACCCCGTCTTGCCGTCTTCGGCCCAGGGTTCGCCGGCCTTTTCCTGGGTTAGCTGGATCGGCGTGAGGAAGCGCTGGTAGTAGTAGCTGCCGTTGCTGTCGGGGGCGGCGTTGAAACAGGCAGTGATCGCGGTCTTGCCGAGGGTGCCTTTCCAGACGCCGGCAAGGTCGGTAGGCGCGGCGTTGGCGTAGCCGGTAGCACAAGCAAGGGTCAGTATGGCCAAGGGCTTGAGCATACAGATCGGACTTCCAGATGTCTGACGGGCGGCCATCATAGCCGAAGGACAACTCCATCGCTCAATCAGCTGGTGGTGATCCTTAAGGTCTGACAGAAACTTCGTGCTCGTCTTCAAAGTCCATGAACCGCTGCAGATCAAGCACATCCAGTTTGACCCGGGCGATAAAGGCAGAAAAGGCGAGGTTGGCGGCGAGCCGTCGCAGGTCGCTGGCCCAGGCCGGAACATAGGTTGGCCCCACCAACCAGCCCGATTCAAACAGCGGCGCCAGGTGCAGAGTGTCGCCCAGGCTCAGGCGTCCGGCAAACAAATACCCCACCAGCTCCGGGCGGTTGTCGCGGATCGCCACGCGCAGCAGGGTGTGCACACCGAGCAACCCGGTCAGGTACGCGGCATCCTTGGTAAACGCCGAACCCCCTCGGACATTGGCGCCGCGGAAAATCCGCTGTGTTGAGCGAAAGGACTCTTCCGGCGACTGGCCGGCCTTGAGAAAACCTTCAAACACCTGGATGAAGTCGGCGCCATCGAGCGCTTGCTGCACCGCGAGCACGCGCAAGGCGAGGCGGCGCAAGCGGTTGATGTCCATGCTGCCGGTGAACAGCTCGGCCAGCGTGGCAATGCCTTCTTGTGTCTGGGTGGTGCGTGGCGCCCCCAGGGCCAGGCATTTTAGGTTGGGCTGGCGCGCACCGTTCTGCGCGGTGGCCACATGCACAAAGGCTTCGTGCTGCAGCAACTGCTGCTTGTCCAGTTCGCTGAACAGGGCGCTGGCCCGCAGGCGAATACGGCTGGTACCGGCAATGGCCTTGGCAGCCAGTTCAGGTTCAAGCTTGATACTGATCTGGCCGGCACCAAAAAAGCGGTCCAGCTCCGGCTGCAACCAGGCGGCGAATACATCGGCCGGAATTTCGGCAGGGCTGGGAGGAATACAGTTGCCACCCAACAGGGCGTCGGTGGTTTTCAGGAAGAAATGCGCGGCGTCGAGCATGCTCAGCTTTTGCCTGGGGTAGTAAAAATCCGGACGACGGTACAGCGCCGACGAATACCGGGTAAACGCCGGGGTTCCCATGGCGCCCAGCATGCGCCCGGCCGTGGCATAGCTGTGTGCGGTTCTGGCGAGAAATTGCCCGGCTGGATGCCCCTGATCGCAATGCTCGACAAAGCTGTCCAGCGCTGCGATCTCGGCGCTGTGCTCGCGCGGGCTGAATTCGACATTGGGTAGTTGCGCCTTGCCGCTGCGCCACTGGGCAAGGAAAACCTCCTCGACACCCTCGGGCCACGCCAGCGCGTCAAGTACGCGGATCTTGCGGGTTAAAGCGGGCAGCGCAGCATCGAGTTCAGACAGCGACAGGGCACTCATGGCATTCACCTTGAGAGTCGAAGATCCATCGCACCAGCTTAGTCGTTGCCGGTGTAGTGCGGTGCATCAGCCCTGTCGCGTGCCTTTATATGGCCGCTGGCGCCTTTCGCCAGCGTATCAGGTTCAATGTTTGTGCTTGTTTTTGTGCTTATGCTTGTGGCTGGATTTGTGGTTATCGTGATGGTCATCGTCATCCGCCATGCTATTGCCGATGGCGCTACCGGCCGCACCGCCCAGGCCGGCACCTATGGCGCCTCCGGTCGTGCCGCCGACGCTACGCCCCACCACCTGACCGCTGGCTGCGCCAAGGCCACCGCCAATGGCGGCTTCGGTTTTTTTGCCATCCTTCGCGCTCACTGCGCCACCTGCTGCACCACCGACGCCGGCACCGATGGCAGCACCGGTGCTACCGCCAACCGCTTGGCCGACCACACTGCCCAAAGCGCCACCCAGGCCTCCGCCCACGGCGGTATTGGTGGTTTCCCCGGCAAAGACCGCTGGTGCTACGGCAAGAGTAAGTGCAAATACAGCAACTATTTTTCGCATTTCGTTAATCTCAAAGGGTGTACAGCGTTAGAGTCTGTCAGATGCGAAAAGTGCGGACAACGCGCCTTCCAGGTTCATAGACGTAAATCAACACACCGGGCCGAAAGCTCGACCGCTTGTCGCGTTCGCTGTTCTGCTATTTGCAGTTGCCAGCTTTGCGATAGCCTGCCGCCTGAGCTTCAGATTCCGATGCGAACGAAACCTGATTTTTTGCAGACACCTGCAGATAGCCAGGGCAGCCGTTCGGCAGATGATAAACATGACTTTTCTGGTTGCCGATGATCGCACCGATGGCGCTAGACGCACTGGCCAGGGTGGGTTTTGGCGTGGGTTGAGCGGTGCGCACCGGGACCGCGCTGACGACGCCGTCACCAACAGGCTTGTATCCCGTGGTCCAGCTGCGTTGGCCGGTAACGAACGGGTTGGAGTGCCCCATGATTGTGGCAATACGGCGATCGCGCTCTTTCTCCCAGGCCGTTACCGGATGCTGCTTGTCCCATGCCATGAGCAACTGTTGTTGCTGACGGGACATGCTCAGCTTGTAGCGATCGAACATATAGAAGGTGGTGCGAGCAACCAGGCCCTTTACTTCGTCACGCGGCTCTGCAGTTTTTTGCTTGAAGTCGACCGTGGTCGCGCACTGACCGTATTGGTGAGCAATCCCCTGGTTCATGCCGTAGTTGAAATTGCTGCGATCGCCGTTCACTTCGCCTACCGACGGGTACAAGTTGAACAGATCAGCTTCCATGGCACGGAACACCGGATCTTCGTCAACGCAATGTTCCCTTCCACCGTTCTTCCAGCATTGGCGTTGGTGACCAAACGTCCACGCCGGAACGATGTGTTCCCACTCGGTCCGCTCTGCGCGGGTTTGTTCCTTGCGGGTTTCATAGCCGCAGGATCCGGGATCAACGCGGCCACCGGATTTGCCTACCCATGTCCACTTGCAGCCACAGTAGAGCTCACCCATGGGGCTGTTGGCCTGGTCGAGATAGACCTTCTGCTTGGCGATGACCTTGGCTTCAGAAAATGTCGCAGGCGGTGAGGAGAGGGCGGGAGTGGCTACGCAAAACATCAGTGCTACAGCAGACAACAGCTTTTTCATGAATCAAATCATCGGCTTAAGGATCGCGCAGTATAACTGTCCTTACTCTTTCGCCTATGGGGTGGATATTCACTACGGCACACTCATAAGCAAAACGCCGACATTGTTGTCGGCGCTTTGCAAGTGGAGAGTAATTACGACCTACGCTTGAACAACCGCAATTTTGGCGCTCGCAGCGGCCTCACGGAACTCGGCAATCTGGTCGAAGCTCAGATAGCGGTAAACGTCGGCAGCCATGCTGTCGATGTTCTTCGCGTACTCCATGTACTCTTCGACGCTTGGCAGCTTGCCCAGGATCGAGGCAACCGCAGCCAGTTCGGCCGAGGCCAGGTACACGTTGGCACCATCACCCAGACGGTTGGGGAAGTTACGGGTCGAGGTCGAGACCACCGTCGAGTTCGCCGCCACACGTGCCTGGTTACCCATGCACAGCGAGCAGCCCGGCATTTCCATGCGCGCCCCGGCTTTGCCGTAGATGCCGTAATAGCCTTCTTCGGTCAGCTGGTGAGCGTCCATTTTGGTTGGTGGTGCGAGCCACAGGCGGGTCGGCAGCGAACCTTTGACCTTTTCCAGCAGCTTGCCGGCAGCGCGGAAGTGACCGATGTTGGTCATGCACGAACCGATGAACACTTCGTCGATCTTCTGTCCCTGTACGGTCGTCAGCAATTGGGCGTCGTCCGGGTCGTTCGGCGCACAGAGTACTGGCACTTTCACCTGATCCAGATCGATCTCGATGATCTCGGCGTATTCGGCGTCGGCGTCGGCTTCCAGCAATACCGGGTTGGCCAGCCAGGCTTCCATTGCCTGGGCACGACGCTCCAGGGTACGGGCATCGCCATAGCCTTCGCTGATCATCCAGCGCAGCAGGGTGATGTTCGAGCGCAGGTACTCGGCAACGGCCTTCTCAGGCAGCTTGATGGTGCAGCCGGCAGCGGAGCGTTCAGCCGACGCGTCGGACAGTTCAAAAGCCTGCTCTACGGTCAGTTCGTCCAGACCTTCGATTTCCAGGATGCGACCGGAGAAAGCGTTGATCTTGCCTTTCTTCTCAACGGTCAGCAGACCTTGCTGGATGGCGTAATAAGGAATCGCATGAACCAGGTCGCGCAGGGTGATGCCTGGTTGTAGCTTGCCCTTGAAACGCACCAGTACCGACTCCGGCATGTCCAGCGGCATGACACCGGTGGCCGCAGCGAAGGCGATCAGGCCGGAACCGGCCGGGAACGAGATGCCGATCGGGAAACGGGTGTGCGAGTCACCACCGGTACCGACGGTGTCCGGCAGCAGCATGCGGTTCAGCCAGCTGTGGATGATGCCGTCGCCAACCTTCAATGAAACGCCACCGCGGGTGCGGATGAAGTCCGGCAGGGTGTGGTGGGTGTTTACATCCACAGGTTTGGGATAGGCCGCGGTGTGGCAGAACGACTGCATGACCAGGTCAGCGGAGAAGCCCAGGCACGCTAGGTCTTTCAGTTCGTCACGGGTCATTGGACCGGTGGTGTCCTGGGAACCGACGGTGGTCATCTTCGGCTCGCAGTAGGTGCCTGGTCGAACGCCAGTCACGCCGCAGGCTTTACCGACCATTTTTTGCGCCAGGCTGTAGCCTTTGCCGGTGTCGGCAGGCTGCTCTGGCTTTTTGAACAGCTCGGACACCGGCAGGCCCAGCTCGGTGCGGGCCTTGTCGGTCAGGCCACGGCCGACGATCAGCGGGATACGGCCGCCAGCGCGGACCTCGTCGAGCAGCACCGAAGTCTTCAGTTCGAAGGTGGTGATGACCTCGTCGCTGCCATGCTTGCAGACTTTGCCGGCGTGCGGGTACACGTCGATGACGTCGCCCATGTTCAGGTTCGACACGTCGAATTCGATCGGCAGGGCGCCGGCGTCTTCCATGGTGTTGTAGAAAATCGGAGCAATCTTGTTACCGAAGCAGAAACCACCGGCGCGTTTGTTCGGCACAAACGGGATGTCGTCACCGAAGAACCACAGCACCGAGTTGGTGGCGGATTTACGCGAGGAACCGGTACCGACCACGTCGCCGACGTAGGCCACCGGGAAGCCTTTGGCTTTGACTGCTTCGATCTGCTTGAGCGGGCCGATGGCGCCTGGCTGCTCGGGATTGATGCCGTCACGGGCCATTTTCAGCATGGCCAGAGCGTGCAGCGGGATGTCAGGGCGCGACCAGGCGTCCGGGGCAGGGGACAGGTCGTCGGTGTTGGTTTCGCCCGGGACCTTGAACACGGTCAGACTGTATTTTTCCGCGATGGCCGGCTTGCTGGTGAACCACTCGCCAGCGGCCCAGGACTCCAGCACGGCCTTGGCATGAGCATTGCCGGCTTTGGCTTTTTCGGCGACGTCGTGGAAGGCGTCGAACATCAGCAGGGTGTGCTTGAGCTGTTCGGCGGCAACGGCGGCCAGTTCGGCGTCGTCCAGCAGCTCGACCAGGGTGGCGATGTTGTAGCCGCCCTGCATGGTGCCCAGCAGCTCTACCGCGCGTTTTTTGTCGATCAGCGGGGAAGTGGCTTCGCCCTTGGCTAGTGCAGAGAGGAAACCGGCCTTGACGTAGGCGGCTTCGTCCACGCCTGGTGGAACGCGGTGGGTGATCAGCTCGACGAGGACTGCTTCTTCGCCAGCAGGAGGATTCTTCAGCAGCTCGACCAGGCCTGCGGTTTGTTCGGCATTCAGTGCGAGGGGCGGCAGGCCTTCCTCAGCACGCGCTTGTAAGTGGCGGGCATAAGCTTCGAGCACGGATGATCTCCTGTGGGTGGCGTACCGGAAAGTAAAAAAGCAGGGGCAGATTCTTGGTAATTGAGAGTGACCACTGACAAGACCACCAAAAACAGCCTGCTCCTGCTGAAGTCGATTTTGTTGACACATTGGCGGTCAATGCGCGAAATCTAAAGGATAAAAGCCGGTATTACAATAGGATTGTCGACACATTGACGTACTCTAGCCATGTCGGTGGGGTCCGAAGGCTCTGCGTCGGGCCATATCAGGCGCACCGCCTCTGCGCTGGCACGGTAGGCATGGCATACGTCATTTCCAGGGGCCATGGTCGCGCCCCGGAAGGCTGCGACAAATCAGGGAACCACGGAACCTCTGTAGTGGATGCACTACAGAGGCGTGGGTTGTTGTCCGGGAGAAGGGCACAGCCGCTGGCGGCTAGAGCATCTGCTTGTCGTTGACCTTCTGCACGGCGGCTTTTCGGGCAACGCGTTTTGCTTTCACAGGCTTGGGCGTCCCGGCCTTGGCTGCCTGGGTCGCCACGGCCTGCAATTGCTCGTAGGAATCCTTCAGGCATTGCGCGAGAAAATCCGGGTCGGGGACGACGTTCGGTGAGCTGGTCAACGAGATGAACATCTTTCCGCAGTAGCTGGTGGGGTTCCAGATCAACGACAGGCCATCGACCAGCGGACCCACACCGCACCAGTACACGAGCTTGGCGCCGAGCATGTACAGCGGCACATTGGGGCCGGGGACGTTGGTCACCATGCAATTGTGCAGCACCACCGGGCCCTTGCCGCCCATGCCCATCAGCGTCGCCAGGCGGCCGGCGAGCCCCAGAGTGGCCGGGGGCGCGAATTTCTGCAGATTGGTCAGGTCGTTGGCGCCAACCGCATTCTGGATCGCTTTGGATTGCGAAGTGGCGGCCTGCAGCGCTTGCAGCCGCTCAAGCGGATCCTCGATGTCGGTGCGCAGCGGGAAGGTGAGCATCGACACGGTGTTGCCGGCGGCGACGGATTCATTGCCCTGGCGGGTGTTGACCGGTGCCAGGGTCACCAGCGACTTCTCCGGCAGTTCATCTTTTGCCATCAGGTAACGACGCATCGCCCCACCGACAATGGCCAGGACCGCATCGTTGACTGTCGCCCCGGGCACCAGGTTCTTGATCTGTTTCACCACGCCCAGATCGAGGGTGACCGAATCCCAGACCCGGCTGGACGTCACGTTGCTGTTGAAACGTGTGCGCGGCGCGCCGCCTTCAGCGCTCAGTACCGAACTGGCCACTTTACGCAGACTGGCAATGGCCAGCTTTGGCAGCACGCGGGCCAGCGGTAGCGCCATGCGAGCGGAGGCCGTGATGTTGTCGGTGAGCATGCGGTTTACCGTGTCGAGCATGCCCCAGCGCTGCGCTACGCGGGATGCCGCCGGCGTGTTGTCCACCACCGCGACGGGTTTGCCCTGCGCGCCGGCCAGATCGTGCAAGGCCCAGGTCAGCTCCGCGGCCGCGGCGCCGTCCATCGCCGCATGGTGCGATTTGGTCAGAATGGCGAAGCTGCCCTTGGGGATGCCTTCGATGTTGTCGAGCCCCTCGATCACGTACATCTCCCAGGGTGCGCGGGAAAGATCGACCGAGCGGGCATGGATGCGTGACACCAGGATGCAGAACTGACGCCAGTCGCCTGGCTTGGGCAGGGCGAAGTGGCGAACGTGGAAGTCGATGTCGAACAGGTCGTCCTCCACCCAGTAGGGGTAGCCGAGGCCAAAGGGCACCTGGATGATCTTGCGTTTGAACACTGGCGAGACGTCGAGACGATCCGAGATATGGTGGACGATCTCCCGAAAGCCGAGTCGTTGCCCCTCTACCGTGGACTGATCGTAGATGTAGATCATGGTGCAGTGCGACGCGGCATGGGGACGATCGACTTTGAGGAACAGGGCATCTTGCCCGCTGAGTTTGCTCATCGTTAACGCTCTCGCAAGGTTGTGGCGCAGTTGGGGGGCTCAATCACTTGAGCTGGCATGCAGGTGCTTTGCGTTTCATCAATACGACCAAGGTCGACGATGGGCAGATTCTTCGATCTGCCGTTGCATCGTCCCCCTGCAAAAGGGGGGGAGTGAGCGGTCGGCGCGGTCTTTATGCTGGGGGCTATCGGAGGGTCGTGCGCGCGCCGTCGGGGCGTACCTGCTGACCCCCACCCGGGGAGGGGATCCTGCGTGTGGCGTAAAGAACAGAGCATGAGTGAGGGCGGGGCAGGGGATTCACGCAGGCCCTGGTGGGAGCGTTTGTCCGCAGACTTCTGGCGGCAAGCCGACGGCACCGAACTGGATGCCAGGCACCGCCTGAAGATCCATGGCAGTGCCGCGATCGAGCGGGTGATGCGCACCTCCTTGTCGGCTACGGTGGCGGCTACCGCGCTTACCACGCTACGCAAACCTGGCCGTCTGCAGCGCGAGTTCGAGGCGCTGCGCTTCTACGAACCGCTAGCGCGTGCGGGAGATACCTCCCAGGTGTTCCTGCCACCGCCGAAGGACGTCGTCATTTCAGAGCGCGCGTTGCCCGGCAATGACATCCGTCGTTCCCAACTGCGCTTTGCCAGTCCGTTCAAACCGCTCAACCCCTTCGCACGCCCACAGTTCGAGGCCATGCAGCGCAATGCCTTCGCCCATGCCCAGCACTGGTGCCATGGCGACCGGCCGCGGCCGACGCTGATCGTCATCCACGGATTCGCCGCCGACCCGCACTGGCTCAACGCTCACGCGCTTTCGCTGGCCGATTTCTACCGGCGGGGCTATGACATCCTGCTGTTCACGTTTCCGCACCATGGTCGTCGCGCAGAACGCAGCGACTGGTTCAGCGGCCAGGGATTATTCGGCAGTGGGCTGGTGGCCTTTAACGAAGCACCGCTGCATGCGATCCATGACCTGCGGGTGTTCATCAACTATCTAAAGGAACGCGGTGTCGAGCATATCGGTGTCACCGGCATTTCCCTCGGCGGCTACACTGCAGCGCTGCTGGCGGCCGTTGACGAGCGCCTGGCCTATTGCGTGCCGATCGTCCCGGCGGTCAGCCCGATAGATGCGTTCCTTGAGTGGCAGCCCACAGGGGTTTTGCTCTCCCGCCTGATGCGCAACCAAGGCATTGGCGTGGCTGAAATGCGCGGCTTGCTTGCCGTGCACAACCCGCTGAGCTATGCACCGCGCCTGGACGGCGAGCGCCTGCTGATCATCGGCGGTGCCGGAGACCGCGTCACCATGCCACGCCACCTGCGGCTGCTGCACCAGCACTGGCCGGGCAGTGCGTTGCACTGGTTTCCTGGTAATCACATTCTGCATCTGGGACGTGGTGAGTATCTGGCGTGTATGAGGGCGTTGATGGATAGGTACTCAGGGTTGTAGTACACCCGCGACGTTGGCAAGCATTCTGCTTGGATGTTCAGCTGTTTGATGCTATTTCAGTTTGTATCGACAGCCGTTCCAGGATGTGACAGGCACATCCTTTTCCTGCAAGGAGGCAGGCCGATGACGTTGGTAATGGAAAATCTGACCCGCTTTGAGCGCATTGAATGCTCGAAGGTCAATGCCAGTGGTGCCCGCTACCCCAAGCATACCCATGAAGAGTATGTGCTCAGCGCCAACCTTAGCGGGGTGGAGCGGATCTGGTTCAACGGCAGGCAGCAAGCCGTGTCAGCGGGCGAGGTGACGCTGTATAACCCGATGACCGTGCAGGCGTCGGAGTTTTGCGGGGAGGGCGCACAGTTCATCAGCGTGCATCTGGATGGACAGCAAGTGCACAGCATTCTCGACCAGACCGCGAGCGCCAATGGTTTGCCGACGTTCCAGGAGGGCGTGATCCGCGATGGTGCGCTGTACCGCTCTATCCTCGACCTGCATGAGCAGCTGGACGCCAACGGTCGTGACGAGGCGTTGCTGGTGCTGTTCAGTGAGCTGGCGCGTTTGCGCACCACGCCAGCCACCGCCGACGAGCCACTGCGGGTGGTACAGTTGATCAGTTTCATGAAGGCCAATTTGTACGAAGCGATCGAGCTTGAAGACCTGTGTGCCGAAGCCAATCTGTCCAGATTCCATCTGGTGCGAAGCTTCAAGACCCTGAAAAACCTTCCCCCCATGCAATATTTCAAGCAGTTGCGCTTGATCGAAGCGCGCCGGCGCCTGCGCCTTGGCGACGCGCCGGCACGCATCGCCGTTGACCTGGGTTTCTTCGACCAGGCCCATCTGAGCAATGCGTTCCGCAAAGTGATGGGCGTCTCGCCGTCGAGCTACAGCTCAATGATTGGTGTAGTCGGGTTACGTTGAGACCTGTCAGCCAGAAACTGGGGTAGAGTGCTCAGCAATCTCTGCTCATACGTTGTTTGAAGAATGAATCGTCCACTGTTTGTTTCGCTAGACGGGCCCAAGGGCACCGGCAAAACCACGCTGTTGGAGGCCGTTACCAAAGTACTGAGGGCAGACAACAAAAAGGTGATCCGGCTTTGCGAGAAAAAAAGCGATCCCTACCGGGGTGAAACAATGGCCCTGGTGAACACATTCGTCAGAAACCCCACCCGGGATCTGGAGCTTGGGGTTTGTGAGCGCTTTGCGGATAGCCGGAACTGGATTTCCCGGCACGTGCTGGCTAAACAGCCAACTGACAGCATCATCCTGATCGATCGCTGGTACCCGTCGGATGCCGCGTTTCGCCGGATGGTCCCGTTTGCCGAGATTCTGCAACTGAACATCGATCGCAACGTGCAAATACCCGACCTGCATGTCGGGGTTGTCACCGACCCTGAAGTTTCATGGGCGAGGGCAGCGGCACGAACGCGCGGGCTGAGCAGTACGGTGATGCACAAGCTGGAAGAGCATGTCGCATCTACCAAAGCGTTCGAGCGAGCCAGTGCAGATCACGGCTGGGTTTTATGCCGCAATGAAGGAACGATCGAAGAGGCAACGATGCAGGTGGTTTCTGAGATCTATAGCGTCCTGCCAGCAGAGCAGCGGCTGTCGTATTTGCTTTAAATGTAAAGTATTCGCATTTATACTGCGCGGCAACGCCATCCCCGATGGCATCCGTTTGTCCCTCCGCGCAGGTCATCGTGCAGGTCGAGCCTCCCAAACCCACATTGCTGGCAGCACTGGTTCGGCATTATGACGAGCTGGTGGATCATGTTCGCCGACGCTTCGGCGAACGGGTCTTCGCCCGTGAGGTCGTACACGATTTGTGCCTGCAGTTGCTTGAGCAGGATGAAAAGCAAGGTGTGCGTACGCCAGTGGCCTTGTTGCGCAAGATCGCCCACGATATCGCGATCACCCGCTATCGTAGCGAGCGTCGACGCCAGGCCTGGGTTGTCGGCGTGCCGACATTACCTGAAGTCGTCAGTGGCGCTCCGAGCCAGGCGCGTCATCTCGACGGTGAACGCACCTTGGCGTTGCTGACTGATGCGATCGCCAATCTGCCGCCACGCTGTCAGACGGTGTTCGTGATGCACAAACTGCATGAACTGCCACAAGCCGAAGTGGCTGAACGCCTGGGCATTTCCCTCAAAACCGTAGAAAAGCACCTGCGCCTGGGCATGAGCGCTTGCCGGGAGTATCTGGGTACGGAGCTACTGCCATGAGTCGCAACTCGCACAAACCCAAGGATTACAGCCAGGAAGACGAGGCCATTGCCCGGTTTCGTGAGGACCTCAAGCAGCGTTTTCCGCTGCCCCCTTCAACGCCAGCCAAGAACAAGCGCGGAGCAGGAAAAACACTTGGACTGCTACTGCTGGCAATTGCTGCTGGCGCGGTCTGGCTCGACCCTGCCTACCGCAGTCAACACATTGCCAGCCAGGTCGGTCAGCGCCAGGCGCTGCAGCTGGCCGATGGCAGTGAGGTGCTGCTCGACAGCGACAGCGAAATGACGATCAGTTGGCACCTGCGCTCTCGCCAGGTTGAGTTGAACCGAGGGCAGGCGCTGTTCCAGGTCTCGCCGATGGTGTATCGCCCGTTCCTGGTCGATGCCGGTGGAGCAGGGGTGCGCGTGGTCGGCACCCGCTTCAACGTCAATCGGTATGAGCAGGATGTGCAGGTCACCGTGGCCGAAGGCAAGGTAGCCGTCCGGGGGCGTGCCACCGACACGATTGCGCTGCTCGAAGCTGACCAGCAATTACGCGTGCGACAGGGCATCCCGGGTCAGGTGACGCGGGTCAACGCCGAGGATGTCAGCGCCTGGAAAGACAGCCGCCTGGTGTTTGAAAGTACCCCGCTGGCTGAGGTTATCGGCACACTCCAGCGCTACCACCGCCAGCCAATCACGCTCATCGACCCGAGTATCGCCCGGTTGCCGGTATCCGGTGTATTTGACAGCGACCATGTCGAGCGCCTGCTGGCGCTGTTGCCTGGCATCCTGCCGGTGAGCGTTGCCACCGCGGCCGATGGTGCGGTGCTGATCAAATCGCGCGACACGAAAAAATAATCGTCGACCGAGGTAGGGTTACGCGGCTGTGCTGACGGCTATCTCCATGCAACCTTACTTTGTGGAGAATAAAAACGTGAGTCAGCCCTTCCTGCGTGCACCTGTGCGCCTGTCCTTGCTGACAAGCAGCCTGCTGCTCAGCCAATGGTCGTTGGCGCAATCTGCACCGGTCGATTTCGATGTTCCAGCCACCTCGCTGGAGAAGTCACTCAATGCCGTTGCGCGCCAATCGTCGGCACAGATCCTGTTTGCCAGTGACATAACTGCCGGTAAAACTGCACCTGCTCTGCGGGGCCGCTATACCTTGCAGGAAGCGCTTGAGCGGCTGCTGGGCAAAAGCGGGCTGACCGCCCAGGAGCGTGACGAACACACCTACCTGGTAGTACCGGGCACCTCTGCACAAGTCACCGAAGCTGCCGCCAGCGAATCTGCAGCAGTGGAGCTGGCCAGCCTGGAAATCAGCTCGTCGCGTCTGAACAGCGACCTGGTGCCGCAAGCCCGGCAGGTGAATGTCATCGAGCGCGAGCAACTGGAGCAGTTGCGCCAGGGTTCCGATGGGCTGGCCACCTTGCTGGCCAAAAGCATTCCCGGCATGGCTGACTCCAGCCGCACCATCACCGACTACGGCCAGACACTGCGCGGACGTACGATGCTGGTGCTGGTCGATGGCGTTCCGCTCAACACCAACCGCGACTCCTCGCGCAACCTGGCGAACATCGACCCGGCGCTGATCGAGCGCATCGAAGTGATCCGTGGCAGCAGCGCTATTTATGGTGCCGGTGCAACCGGTGGCATCATCTCCATCACCACTCGCCCGGCCGGTGGCGAACCGCGTGCGCAAACCAGCTTGACCGCCGTATCGCCCCTGAGCCAACTGGACAGTGACGGTCTTGGCGGTCAGTTGCAGCATCACCTGTCCGGTTCTCAGGGCCAGGTCGATTACGCCCTGGACTTCGGCGCGCGACACATTGGCGCCTCCTATGACGCCAACGGGCACCGCATCGCGCCAGAGCCCAGTCAGGGCGATCTGTTCGACGCCAACACGTACAACATTGGCGGAAAATTGGGGTTGCGCATCGATGATGTCCAGCGCATCCAGCTGTCTGCCAGCCACTACAACGCCGAGCAGAACTCCGACTATACCTCCGACCCCTCTGTCGCCAGGCTCCCGCCAGGTTCGGTGCCGGCAAGGCCGCTGTCCGGGTTGTCGCTGGACGAGCAGAACCAGATCAAGAACACGCTGCTCAACCTTGAATACGCGCACACCGACATCCTCGGCGGCACACTGAATGCGCAGCTCTACTACCGGGACTACTTCACCCGTTTCACGCCGTTTGATGCACGGGCGGTGGCCACCCGTGGCCGCAATGTCGATCAGGTGATGCAGAACAGCGAGGTGTACGGCAGCCGGATCACCCTGCGCACCCCGCTCGGCAATGAGGGCAATACAGAGCTGCTGTGGGGCGCTGACTTCAACCAGGAGCGCAGCGACATGCCGATCGACATCTTCGACCCGCAGGTCTACGACGCGAGCGGGGGCAGGGTGTTCGACAAGATCGGCAAGCTGACCTATATGCCCGACCTGACCACGCGCAGCGTCGGTGGCTTTGCCCAGCTTCAGCACAAGTTCAACGATCAATGGTCGATGGAAGGCGGCGTACGTTACGAGTACGCCACCGCCGAATACGATGACTTCATCCCGCTGTCGGAGTCGGCAGCCGCCCAGCCGGCCACTGTCCAGGGCGGCGAGGTGCACTACGATTCGGTGCTGTCCAACCTCAGCGTGACCTACTCGCCGGTGGCGGGTCAGGAAATCTATGCGGCGTTCAGCCAGGGTTTCCAGTTGCCTGATATTGGCGTGCAGCTACGCAATGCCCGCCGCGGGTTCGATATCGACTCTTCGAATCTGGAACCGGTGAAAACCAACAATTACGAGTTGGGCTGGCGCGGTGCGTTGGGCGAGCAGACCCTGGCGTCGCTGGCGCTGTTCTACACCACCTCGAAACTGGGCGATGTGCAGAGCTTCAACAACGGTTTGATCCTGACACGCACCAAAGAACGGATCTATGGTGTCGAAGGCAGCGCCGACTGGCTGACCAACGATGAGCGCTGGGGTGCCGGTGGCACCTTTACCTGGATGAAAGGCCGGGAACAGCCGGACGGTGGTGACTGGCAGGACATGACCGGGTATCGCATCCCGCCACTCAAACTGACCGCCTACGTACAGTTCAAACCCAGCGACGTTTGGAGCAACCGTGTGCAAGCCACCTATTTTGACGGTGACGACTATCGTCTGAATGGCGTTGCCAGCTTCGGTCGACGCAAGGTCGATGGCTATACCACCGTAGACCTGATCAGTCAGTACCAACTGAGCGAAGACGACCAGGTCAGCGTAGGTATCCAGAACCTGTTCAACCGGAGTTACTACCCGCTTTACAGCCAACTGATGCGCAGCAGTAACAACACCAGCCATTTGCCAGCGCCTGGTACTGTGCTGACGGCGACTTACACGCACCAGTGGTAATAGCCTGATTGCGGGGGGGACGGAGGTATCTGCTGCATCCGTCTGCCCCCCGGGTGGGACAGAGTATTGGCAGATCCATCATCGATACACGTCAGTAGCTCGGCATGCCTCCAGTGCACTGGCGAGGTAATCGACAAACACCCGGACTTTCTGCGACACATGCCTATGACTGGCGTACAGCGCATAGATCGAGCGCCGAGGCATCGACTGCCCGGGGAGTAGTTGCAGCAACTGCCCGCTGTCGAGCAAGGGCCGGGCGATGAACGAGGGCAGGGCGCCGATGCCCAGGCCAGCCAGCAACATGTCGCTAAGCATCAGACTGTTGTCTACCGCAAGGCGCACTGGCAGTTCCAGGCGGCTGTTGCCTTGCGGGCCTTGCAGGTGCCAACTGCCGGGATGCTCGGCCAGGCGATAGGCCAGGCAGCTGTGCCCGCGCAGATCGTCGACGCTTTGCGGCGTGCCGTTGGCCTGCAGGTAAGCCGGTGCGGCGCAGATCACTTGCTCAACTTCGCCCAGGCGTCGGGCCACCAGCGAGGAGTCCGGCAGGTGGCTGCGAATTCGAAGCGACACATCAAAGCCCTCGCTGACGACGTCCAGCAGACGGTCGTCGAGGGTGAGCTCGACCTTGAGCTCTGGGTAGCGCTGCATGAACGTCACCAGGATCGGCGACAGCACCTTGAGGCCAAACGACAGCGGTGAGTTGACCCGTAGACGGCCGCTGGGTTCGCTGGCGCCGGCTTGGGTCGCCCGCTCCAGGGCATCCAGTTCATCAAGCAGGTGGCAACATTCGCTGAAGTACGCCTGGCCAGCCTCGGACAGGCTCATGCGACGGGTGGTGCGCAGCAGCAAGAGGCTGCCCAGGCGCTCCTCCAGATGCCGCACCTGCTTGCTCACCGCCGCTGTGGATTGCCCCAGGTCGACGGCAGCCAGGCTGAAGCTGCCGCGCTCAACCACGCGGCGAAAGGTTCGCATGGCCAGCAATACATCCATATTTTTTCTCCTGGGTTGAATATCATTCAATGAAATGCCTGATTATCTATTATTAAACAGCCAATAACATGACCGCTCCCCCTTATAGGAGTCATGTCATGTTGCTGTCTTCGTGGATTAAAAATCTTACCGGGCTCGCTGTTTTGTCGGTGCTCAGCTCACTCTGCAGCGCAGGTGCGCAGGCCTTGCCTGAGGTGGGTATCAGCCCCTGGGGGGAGAAGGACGAGATCGGGCGTCTGAACCTGATGACCCCGCAGTCGCAGGCGGCGATCATGGCCCGGGTCAATGGCGCCCAGGCCTACGACCTGGCAGTGGAGTACTTTGTCGGTATGCCCAGCTGGCAAGCTGCGGGTGACCCGCCCTACCAGATGTGGATGACCCACACCCCCCACGGCAATGTGATCGCCGACCCGATGCAGGTCGGCGAACCGATGAACCAGCACGTCAGCTACAGCGGCTCGGCGGTATCTATGTATGCCCACATGGGCACCCATATCGACGCGCTCAATCACTTTGGCCTCGACGGCAAGATCTGGAACGGCTTTCGTGCCGACCAGCACCTGGGCGACCGTGGCTGGAATGTCACTGGAGCAGAAAAGCTGCCACCGATCATCGCTCGAGGCGTGATGATCGATGTCGCCGCGGCCAAGGGCCTGGAGCAACTGGAAGATAGCTACCGCATCACCCGCAGCGATTTGCAGCAGGCGCTGGCCAAACAGCGAGTGGCATTGGCGAAAGGTGACGTGGTGCTGATCCGTACCGGGCGCATGCGTGACTATGAACACGCCCAGGCCTACATGGCCAACCCGCCAGGTCTGAGCCTGGATGCGGCGAAGTTCCTGGTGGAGGACAGTGGCGCCATGGTCGTTGGTGCCGACAATCTGAGTTTTGAGACCTTCCCTTCGGAAGTCGAGGGCAACTACCTGCCGCTGCACACCTATCTGTTGGCAATGCAGGGCGCGCCGATCATTGAGCTGGTGAATCTCGAAGGCTTGTCCCGAGACCGCGTTTACCAATTCGCTTTTGTCGGGGCATCTTTGAAGCTGCGCGGAGCCGATGCGGCGCCGATGCGCCCGATGGCCTTGCCGATCCGCTAACGGTATCGATAAACAATTTTCCCGCTCACGAATCCGGCTTTTCAGGGTTGCCCTGGGTGGGTGTTTCGGTTGAGTGCCCAGGTGCTGGGCCAAGTGGGCTGGTAGCTGTGAGCAGACTCGACGCGCGACTGCCAAGTAGTGAGCCGGCCTGGAAATAGCCCATCACCGTGCTGACACTGCGGTGTTCGGTCATCGCCATGACTTCACCCAGTGGCACGCCCTGACGCCCGGCCTCCGTGACGAAACCAGAACGCAGGCTGTGCGCCGCCCAGTCGCCGGCGAGGCCGGCCAGCGCCGCACGGCGTTTGACGATGCGTGCGACCTGATCTGCGCAGAGGCCTGTCGTGCCGACCTTGCCGCCCTTGTACAAACGACGGAATAGCGGGCCGCTGAGGGCAGGGGCGGCGTCGAGCCAGGCATTCAAGGCCTGCGCGGCCGGCCCCTGCAGCGGCTTCTCGCGCCGCACACCCCCAGTGTCGGTCTTGGTGGCGCCGAGCGCATACAACCAGGTGTCGGCGTCCAGTTGGCGCAGGTCCTCGATCTGCAGGCCAATCACTTCCGAACGGCGCCGACCGCCGCCACTCCAGGCCAGCAGCAGCAAAGCACGATCACGCACGCCGCGGACCCCGTCGGTACAGGTGGCCAGCATCGCCTGAAGGGGTTCGAGCACCACGGCGGTTTTCTTGCGCAACACGACGCCCTGGCGGGCTTGCGCTTTGCGCGCCTCGCGCAAGAGGGTCTTCACCGCTGAGGCCGCGCACGGGTTCTCCCACTCGTTGAGACGGTGCCACTTGGCCAATACCGCCAAACGATGGTTCACCGTGTTGAACGCCAGGACGCCGCGCTTGCCCTTGACCCCAGCAGCGACCAGGGCCGCATCCAGCTGCGCCGGCAGCAGCTGGCTCCAGCTGCCATCAGCGCCCGGGCGCGCCAGGTGGTCGACGATGAACTGCACCGCGACTTCCGCGGGCAGGGCGCCGTCACCGAGCGTTCGGCCATAGCGCAGTTGCAGCCAGGCGGCCCAGTAGGCGAGGGCGCTGCGGTAGCTGCGCACGGTATTCGCTGCGGTACCGGCGGCAATGAACGCTTCGGCGGCGTTGCGGGTGCTTTCGCTGAGCCCATTCAGCGCCAACGGGGCATCTGAGGGCTGCGGATTAATATCTGTATTATTCAATACGTTCAACGTAATATATTTTAAGTTTATGATTTATAAGGTCGGATAACATTTATTTATCAGACCTAATATAGCGGAGGGCAGGGCATGGCGGTAGGTGTACCGGAAAACGACGTGTTCGCCGCGGCGGACGCGGTGCTAGCCCGTGGCGAGCGGCCGACGGTGGAAAGGGTGCGCCTGGAGCTAGGCCGTGGCAGTCCGGCACGAGTCGGTGCTTTGCTCGATCAGTGGTGGGAACAACTGGCCGGACGCCTGCGCGGCGAGACCCGCCTGCCCGGGCTGCCGGCGGAGGTGGCGCAGGCCTTTGTCGCGGTGTGGCAGCAAGCGACGCTGCTGGCCCAAGCGGTAGCAGAACAGGCGCTTGCCGCACAACGCCAGGTGCTGGTGGACGAGCGCGCGCAGCTGGCGGTGGAACAGGAACAACTGCGCCTGGAGGCGGCTCGCGCTCGCCAGCAGACCACGGAAGCTGTTGCCGCGCGCCAGGCCAGCGAAACCCGTCTGGGCGATCTGGAGCAACTGCTGGAGCAGCGTCTGGTGCAGATCGATGACCTGCGCCAGCAGCGCGAGCAGCAGGGTAGCCAACTCGACGAGGCACGCCAGGACGCCGCGACCCTTCGTCAGCAGCTACAGGACACCCAGGTCCTGGCGGAACAGCTGCGCCTCGAGCAGGAACGCTACACCCAGGAGGTGGAGAACCGGGCATTCCGCGAAATCGATCGTGCTCGCGAAGAAACTAAAGGCCTGGCGGCCCAGCTCAAGGAAACCAACGCACGGCTCCAACTCGCCCACCAGGCCTTGCAGACCAGCCAGACTGCCTTGACAGATGCCCGAGAGCAGGGCGCCGAAACCCGGGCGCAGGCAGCAGCGCTACGCCCACAGGTGGAGCAGTGGCGCCAGGCGGCCGCGCAGGCGGAGGAGCAACTGCAGGCGGTGCAACAGCGCCTGCTAGTCACCCAGGCCGAACTGGGCACCGCGCGGGAGCACGCTGCGGCGGCGCAGGCGCGGGCCGAGACCCTCGAACAGCATGTGAAACCGCAGGGCGTCACCGCGGTGAATGAGCGACCGCCACGCGCACGTAAAACGCACAGTAAAGACCGGTGATCTGGTGCGCCGGATTCAAGCCGGCTTTAGGGTACTTGGCCGCTGGTCAGCTTGGCTGCTGTGTGGTGTCGCCGTGCCTGGGCAAGGCGATTGAGATGAGGGCGGCAGCCAGTACAAAACCGCTCGATACCCACAAGCAAGCCGCCAGGCCATAGGCCTGGAACACCCAGCCGGAAAGCAGGGTGCCGAGCAGCCGCCCCAGAGCGTTGGACATATAGTAGAAGCCCACGTCCAGTGAGACCCCGTCTTCCTTGGCATAGCTGACGATCAGGTAGCTATGCAGCGATGAATTCACGGCAAACAGCACACCGAACAGCATCAGCCCACCAAGCAATACCACCTGAGCCGACCAGCCTGCGCTCAGCCCCAGAGCAATGAGTGCGGGCAGTCCGGCCAGCGCGATAGCCCAGGTGAAGGCTGCTCGGCCGTCCGGTACATGGCCACGCTGCTTGCCGGTGATGCTGGGGGCAAACGACTGCACGATGCCATAGCCGATGATCCAGGCGGCAAGAAAGCCACCGACCAACCAGAAGTCCCAGCCAAATACGCTGCTCAGGTACACGGGCAGCGCTACGACGAACCAGACGTCGCGAGCACCGAAGAGAAACAGTCGTGCGGCCGAGAGGATGTTGATCGCCCGGCTCTTGGACAGCATGTCGCGGAACTTCGGTTTGGCTTTGGCCTTGCCCAGGTCCTTTTTCAGCAGCAGCAAGCTGCCTGTCCAGATAAATGCCAGCGCCGCCGCCATGGCCAGCACCGCCATGGTGAAGCCGAGCAGCGCAAGCAGAGCACCGCCCAGGAAAAAGCCCACCCCTTTGAGCGCGTTTTTCGAGCCTGTGAGGATGGCCACCCACTTGTAGAGGGTGCCTTGCTGGCTATCCGGTACCAAGAGCTTGATGGAACTCTTGGCGCTCATCTTGTTCAGGTCCTTGGCGATACCGGACAACGCCTGGGCTCCCATCACCCAAGGCACCGTCAGCCAGGCCGCCGGAACCGTGAGCATCAGCAAGGCCAGCACCTGCATGCCCAGGCCGATGTTCATGGTGCGATTGAGCCCCAGACGGGCGCCGAGGTAGCCGCCCACCAGGTTGGTGATCACGCCGAAAATTTCGTAGAACAGGAACAGCGCGGCGATATGCAGCGGCGTGTAGCCCAGCGTATGGAAGTGCAAAACCACCAACATGCGCAACGCGCCGTCGGTGAGAGTGAAGGCCCAGTAGTTGCCGGTAACCAGCAGGTACTGACGCACTTGTGTAGACAGGGCTGACAACGCCTTCATGATCGCCGTTTACTCCGCCGCGCCGACCAGTCGGGCCAACTCCGCTGCACGATTGGCGTAGCCCCACTCGTTGTCGTACCAGGCGTAGATTTTCACCTGGGTACCGTTGACCACCAGGGTCGACAGCGCATCGATGATCGAAGACCGCGGATCGGTGCGGTAGTCGATGGACACCAGTGGGCGCGTTTCGTAGCCCAGGATGTCCTTCAGCGGGCCCTCGGCCGCCGCCTGCAGCAGCGAGTTTACCTCTTCAGCGGTGGTCTCACGCTCCACCTCGAACACGCAGTCGGTCAGCGAGGCGTTGGCCAGCGGTACGCGCACGGCGTGACCATTGAGTTTGCCGCGCAGCTCGGGGAAGATCTCGGCGATCGCTGTAGCCGAACCGGTGGTGGTTGGAATCAGGCTCATACCCGAGGCACGGGCGCGGCGCAGGTCCTTGTGCGGCGTATCGAGGATGCTCTGGGTATTGGTCAGGTCATGGATGGTGGTGATCGAGCCGTGGCGAATGCCGAGGTTTTCGTGGATTACCTTGACCACCGGAGCCAGGCAGTTGGTGGTGCAAGAGGCAGCGGTGACAATACGGTGCCGGGCCGGGTCGAACAGGTGCTGGTTGACGCCCATCACCACGTTCAGCGCGCCGTTTTCCTTCACCGGGGCACAGACCACTACGCGTTTGACGCCCTGATCCAGGTAGGTCTGGAGCACGGCTACCGACTTCATCTTGCCGCTGGCCTCGATGACCAGGTCGCAGCCCGACCAATCGGTGTCGGCGATGGTCTTGTTCGCCGTGACCTTGATGCGCTTGCCATCGATCACCACCGAGTCGCCTTCTGTGCCTGCCTGGCGGTGCCAGCGTCCGTGCACCGAGTCGAAGTTGATCAGGTGGGCATGGGTTTCAGCGTCCCCGGCCGGGTCATTGATCTGTACGAATTCGAATTCCGGCCAGTCCCAGGACGCGCGCAGCGCCAAGCGACCGATACGTCCAAACCCATTGATGCCGACTTTGATTGCCATGTGCTTGTTCTCGAGTCCCGGTTAGCGAGTGGTCAGAGAGTGTTGGTGAACTGATTGATGTAGCTGAACGCAATAGGGGGGCAGTAGCATGCTCAGCCGGCCTCAGATAGATCGTTGATTGACGCGCTTGGACAGTTCTTCAGCCGATTCTTTACGTTCGGAGTAGCGATCAACCATGTAGTCGGCGCGATCACGCAGAAGCAGGGTGAACTTCACCAGCTCCTCCATCACGTCGACGACACGGTCGTAGTACGCAGAGGGCTTCATGCGGCCTGCCTCGTCGAACTCCAGATAGGCCTTCGGCACTGACGACTGGTTAGGGATGGTGAACATACGCATCCAGCGGCCGAGCACGCGCAACTGGTTGACCACGTTGAACGACTGCGAGCCACCGCAGACCTGCATCACCGCGAGGGTTTTGCCCTGCGTCGGACGCACAGCACCCATGCTCAGCGGAATCCAGTCGATCTGCGACTTGAACACGCCGGTCATTGCACCGTGGCGTTCTGGCGAACACCAGACCATGCCTTCCGACCACAGCACCAGGTCGCGCAGCTCTTTGACCATGGGGTGGTCGTCGGGCACGGCATCCGGCAGCGGCAGGCCTGATGGGTTGAAGATCCGCGTCTCGGCACCGAAGTGCTCCAGCAGGCGGGCTGCTTCCTCTGTCAGCAGACGGCTGAAGGAGCGTTCGCGGGTCGATCCATACAAGAGCAGGATGCGCGGTTTGTGAGTGGATTGCTGTTCGATCGCCAGTTTGTCTGAAGTCGGCAGATCGATCAGTTCACTGTCGATGTTGGGAATAGGGTGTTCAGTCATGATTTCACTCCTGGGACAAGGCGCCCGAGGAATGAAAGGCGGCTTGTGCTCATGGTGGTTTTCTCGGCCGTGATCAGCAGCAGGTGGCGACGCGCAGTGGGCGCTCACCCATGGTGTCCAGTCGTTTGGCACTGGTGCTCAGCCATTCGCGATTGGCCTCCAGCGTCGTTACCAGGACTTCGCCTACCCAGGTGGGCAGCTCGGGATGCAGCCGGTAGTAGACCCATTGGCCTTGTCGGCGGTCTTCCAGCAAGCCGCAGGTGCGAAGTTGCGCCAGGTGGCGGGAAACCTTGGGCTGGCTTTCGTCCAGGGCACAGATCAGTTCACAGACACACAGTTCTTCCTCGCGAGCGATCAGCAGCATCATCCGAATGCGGTTCTCGTCGGCGAGGCATTTGAACACCTTGGTTGGGGTCAGCGAGTCAGCCATCACTAGATACTCTGCGCGTATATGGTTTTTCGAATATACGCTTTTTCGAATGTATCGCAAGTTTGTGATGGTGAGTGACCGCACATGCGCGCCATGATTTCGTTGGTGTTGGCGCCTTTTGACCCATCGATGCCTGTTTATAAGGACGCTCCATTCGATTTGCATAGTCGCGCCAAGCGCTTCCAGCTAAGCTGGCGACATGGTTCTCTGAGAATGGATTCGATGATGCATCTACCGCTCGCACTGGGTCTGTTACTTGCCGCCGCCTTGGTCGAAGCGGCTCCGCTGCAAGTGCCCACTCCGGCCGAACTCAAGACCCAGCTCGACAGTCTCAAGCCTGGTCAGTTTCTCTGGTACCCGCAGGTCTCGCCGGTCGGACCGGTGACCGTGGTGGTCAGCCTCACCGAGCAACGCGCTTACGTTTATCGCAATGGCATCGCCATTGGCGTCAGCACCGTGAGCAGCGGCAAGCCAGGCCGGGAAACCCCCACTGGGGTATTCAGCATTCTGCAGAAAAAGATCGAGCATAAATCCAGCCTCTACAACAGCGCGCCGATGCCCTACATGGAGCGGCTGACGTGGGACGGCATCGCCCTGCACGCTGGCCATCTACCGGGATACCCCGCCTCACATGGTTGCGTGCGCCTGCCGCTGGAATTCGCCAAGAAGCTGTATGAAGTCACCGGATTCAGTTCGACCACCGTGATCGTTTCCGATACCCATAGTGCGCCGGTGGAGGTCAACCACCCCGGTGTGCTGGCGCCTACAGTCAACGCGGGCAAAGCCCAAGGCCCGCTGGTATTGAACAACCAACAGTTCTGGAACGACCCAGACCCGACGGCGGGGCCACTGTCGATCCTGATCAGTCGCGCCGACCTGCGCGCCTACGTGTTTCGCGCTGGCCAGTTGATCGGCTCGGCGCCAGCACTGTCGCTTGAAAGCAGCCGGCATCGCAGTGGAATGGCGGTATATTCCCTGCTGCAAAGACCATCTCCCTTGGCAGCCGACTCCGCGCTGCCATTACACTGGTCGATGGTTGCTCTGAGCAATCCGGAGTATGGGGATACCCCTTATGAACAATTGGGCCAATTGAACATGCCCGCGGAATTCCGCGGCCATTTACGCGCGGCGATGGATGTCGGCACGATGCTGGTGATCACCGATTGGGCGTCCACTCGGGATACCCGCAGCAATGGAGAATTCACGGTGATCAGCACCGAAGACAGTGAAAAACTTAAACCATTGGTCAAGAAATAATCGGCAAGCCTGTAAAAATCAAGCAAAGTAGTGGCCTTTGGCTTCAGACAAGCCGATTTTTCGCTGAGAAAACGTGCCATACCAATGCAAAGCAAAACCGACCATTAGGACTTAGCACCTGTTGACGACTTCGCGAGCCAGCGCCGCACAAGGCAAAAAGCAGTCCTGCTTTCGATCGCAGACAGGTTTTTAACAGGGTAATCCATGTCGATGTTCGAACCATTGCGGGGAGCTATCCGGCTCTCAGTGGCCTGTATTGGTCTATTTTTCCTGAGCGCCTTGCACACCGCCCACGCTCAAACCCTGCCTAGCGCTGCCGAGCTGCAGCAATTGGCGCCGAGCGCCAGCCTTTCGACCCTGACTCTGGCACTCACCGCCTACACGTGCGCCAGTCACAGCGACGCGGACAAGTTGCTCACGGTAATCGACTACTCCAAGGCATCGCGTGACAAACGGCTGTGGGTGTTCGACTTGCGCTCCAGGAAACTGTTGTTCGAGGAGTGGGTTGCCCATGGCAAGAACAGCGGCGCCGATATGCCAACTATGTTCTCCAACACCCCGAACAGCTACCAATCCTCCATCGGCCTGTATGAGACCGGTCAGACCTACAGCGGCAAGCACGGCCGCTCGCTGCGCCTGCAGGGGCTGGAGCCGGGGTTCAACGACAACAGCATGTCGCGGGCGATTGTCATGCATGCCGCCGCGTATGCCGACCCCAAGGTCGTTACCGGTCTCGGTCGCCTGGGCCGCAGTCAGGGTTGTCCTGCCGTTCGGCCGGCCATTGCCGGCAAGCTGATCGATACGCTGCGACGCGGTAGCTATGTGTTCGCCTATTACCCGCAGCAAGACTGGCTGAAAAAATCGCGTTTCCTTAATGCGCAGAGCTGTCCGCTGGCTAGTCAAGCGATTGCGAGTAAGTAGTAGGGGGTAGGCAGCAATGGCTGCGTGACGCTTCGAGTGGATCCGCGTGAATGGCCGAATCTGCGGCCTGAACCAGCTAGACAACTCACTCCACAGGCACTTGCCCCGCTTGCACAGTACGCCTCAGCACCGCCGCCGTCTCGGCACGCGCCTCAACTTCGTCCAGCAACGCCTCCACCAGCGCGAGGCTCATCTCCAGCGATTGTTCAGTCGCCCAGAGCAATTCGCGCACTTCGGCATCGACCATGTCACAGGCGTGAGCGTTGGTCCGGTAAGCGCTTTTAAGCAGGACCGAGGCATGGACCAGAGCGTCTTCGGCGGACACGCCCGGGCGTACGGCGAACAGCGGATCGTGGCTGCCATCGCAGGAGCCGAAGGTGGTGCTGGTTTTGGTGACGAGGGGAGGGTCAGGAACGGGTTTTGTCATGGTGCAGCTCCTTTTGCAGTGGAGCCGCTGGTGCCGATAGGCTTATAGAAGTTGTCCGGTACGTTAGTACGGTCAGGTTTCTTCGAGGTAAAACGGCGGTCGTTCCAGTATTCGGCGAAGGTCAGTACCTCAGAGACAATGCCGGCCCAGACGACACTGTGACTTGAGATAGGGTTCACTGCAGATCCAGCAAATGCGAGCACGAGGTCCCCGACCTTTGCCTTCTTGCGGATGCGCGGCTTACAGACAGCCAGCGTAACGGCCGGCGGATCGTAGTTTGGCGCGGAGCCAGCGTCTGCGGCGATCACATACGTGTGGACTCGCATAGTCATGCCTCGCACGATTTCAATATTCTCAGAGTCTCCGATTTATAGGAGGCCGCGTTAGGATAGCGAGAGATCTTGTAGATGTGAGCCAACTGATTGATTCGGAGGGCGCGGGGTATTGTGAACATCTCACTGGAGGTATGGGGAAACGGGCAGCTCATGAACATGGCACCTTATTTAACAAGTGGGCGATGTCAGATGTTCATAAGCTGTTCGTAAGCCTCCCGCTCATAGCTCAACACGCTAAAGATGAATGCATTTGTTCATCGACTAATGTTCATGATCGAGCCCTCCCGCTTGTCTAGACGGTCCGACCTTTGGCGGCTACTCAAGTGCTGAGGACGCTGCGGTAAACGGGTAGGGAGTCCCAGCCTCATACCCTCATCAGAATGCGCAGATGGGATTTCAACCTGACTCTGAATCGGGAATTTTAGGACCCTGTGACGGTACTGTTAGCGGATTTATCACCCTTCAGGAATCAATGAAACTGTGGGTAATGCTTCTGGCGGCTGGTTGGTAGCGACCAGGGGAAACTAGAGGTGGAGCGGGGTGCTCGCAACGGGAAAATGGCGGTAGGAGTATGTTTGGGGAATGGATTACAAGGAAGGGGGGAAGTCTGACTTTTGGCGAAGGAGTGATCATACACTAGACCAGCAATATCACATTGACATGAGCTTTTCTGTCTGGCCTACTCGGGCCAGAAGGTGGACTATTAGTATAAAAGCGAGGTTATGTCGCAATTTCAATTAACTAACCTGCCGATCTTGAGTAAGGCGATGAGGTTAACATGGACGTAGATCTAGTTAAAATTATAGCGAAGGAATTAGTGCGCCTCGCCAAAAAGAGGCGTTTAAAAATACTGCCTCCCGGTGTGGCTCCCAGCCCCGGATGGTTAAATGAAAGATCCTTTTTTCGTATGTCAGCGATACGTACAGAAGGAATGGTGCTGTGGCTGAACACCCTGCAAGAAGATTCAAGCCTAAGCGTGCAGGAACGAATTGAATATTTATTAAAAGGAAAGGATGACTTTAAGAAGCTATTAAGGGATCCGGACGTTTCGGACCTTCTAAAAAAAACATTTCATGTGGATGGAGCGATTAAGCTCAGCGAAGACGAAGTGGCAAGTTTAGCTTCGTTGCCCTATGGGGTAGATTTATCCAAGCAAGGGGTTCGAGAGAAAATTGAGCGTATTTTGTCACTATGTGCTTACCCCCTAGGTCGTCATTATGTATTCAGGGGGCCGAGCTACTACTTCATGTTTGAAGGTGCACATGTAGACATGAAGGGGCCGCTCACATCGATAAATGATTACGAAGTCTGCGAGTTAAACTACGATCAATTCGCCCGGAATCTCTTGGCGCACTATAATGAAGTCGGTGATGCGTTGCACTTCGCGACCCGGCATTTACAGCACGAAGTATTTACAAAATTTTCGTCAGTTAGAGATGCGCTATGCAGGGAGTTGTTGAGCAAGCTGTCGCAGAAAAAACTCAGAGCTATACGAAAAAAAGCCACCCACAGCAATCGCCTTCTCGGTCATCAAGATACTGATCAATTCTTCGGGCACCAATTGGATCAAATACTTGACGATCTTGAAGAGTTTCGCGAGATGGTGGCCAGTTATCGCAAGACAGGTGGCGGCCTAGACCAGATAATAATATTTGTTGCGCATGGGAGTTCTACGCTGCGTCAGGCCAAATTAGTGCTGGGGGTGGACGTAGACTCCGTATTAAATAGGCATCTAAAATTAGTGCCGGGCAAGCCTTTTCGAAAACTTCTTCTCGGGCTGCTGGACTCAAAGATCAATGTCCTTGCCTTCCATCAAAATGCCTCGCAAATCCTCTATAATCGGGACTTCTTAAATCCCAAATCGCAAGGAAGCCTTGTTCTCAATAGAGATACAGTTAGGAACATGGAGAGTGCATGCCTTAAAGAGTTTCGCGAATTCAGCGATGCTCAGGAAAACGCTAGAAACAAGGAGGGGAACTTAAGTCTTTTGGCCGAATTGGAAGACACAGTGGCTCTATATATGGATGTATTGATAAACGACAATGATGCTAGCTACGTCAGGCTGGCTGGCTTGCTTTCGCCGGAGGTTTGGAGCCTAAGGAGCAGTCCTTATGGGACGTGCCCCAAGATTCTATATGATTCAATTACCTTGATGGGGAAATTTTTTAACTTCCTCGATTTATATCACAAAACTTTTGAGCTTGAGCAGCAGAGAAAGCAAGCTAAGAGTCAAGCTCGCGAAAAATCATTTAGAAAGTCCAATATTCATGACGTTGCGCAAAAGAATGCGCGGGCGAAGCTTATACGACTTTATCGTGAAGAAAATGATCCTCTAGCAATGGTGCTCACAGCCCAGCAGGCCATGAATGTCATTGTGCACAAGGGATTTGATCCAGAGCGAGACGTATTGCATGCAATGAGCATTAACTACGGGGGGGCGTTGGTCGGAATGTATGCGAAGCATACATTTTCGCGAATGGTGCCTGGAGGGCAATTGTCAGTAAATACTGGGGCGCTCATATATTCAATTTATGACCTGAAAACAAAAGGCTCATTTTTTGATTTATCAGACTATCCATATTCTTCGATTGCCAATGATATGACGCTGGGGCATTTTGCGAGAAAGAAGCTGAAGTCAGAGAACTGGCTATTGGTCTTTGATGACAATACCAACAGTGGTGAGACGGTAGATAATGTACGGAGGCTAGCCTTGGATTCCGATCTTTTCGGACGTATTGATACGTTCACTTGTCGTGCCAATCCAAATATTGAAAAATATAAGGAATCTCTGACCCCTAAGCAACGGATCGATATTGTCGGTGTGGCGGGGCTGAGATTGAGGAAGGCCAAAGTCGCGGGTGCTAACGAACGCTACAAAGAGCTCATTGGTACGATAGTGGGCAATCGACTGTTCAAGATAGTTAATGCTCAAAAAGCTCCCCAGTAACTCAATGGGGAACTTTTTGAGCATTCTTTAATGTGCTTTTCAGCTATTTCCACGGCGACAAAATGTAGAATCTTGTCGATTGGCGCGTTGCCGTGGCTCGCGCGATAAGGGCTTTACATGATTTAACAAGTGGGCGATGTCAGATATTCATAAGTTGCTTGCAAGCCTATTTTTACTAATTTAATAGTGTCTAAATAGATGTGGTTGTTTATCGTTCTATGTTCATAGACTTCGGTTTCCGCGGCCGTCTTAGCCTCGCCGATCCGACCTGCTTCCACGGCGAATCTAGCTCGCGCCGCGACACGCTTACGACGATCCAATAATGCCAGTTAGCCACGGTCGGATGGTACAGGTGGTTGAGCCGTCCAGGTCGATGGAAGCCCTGGAAAGCTTGACCGCCAACGTTGAGCGTGTGCTGCAGCTGCTAGAGTCGCCATACCGCGTCCTATCTCTGTCCACCTCCAACATGCGCTTCAGCGCTATGAAACCTATGGACTGGAAGTATGGGTACCCGCACCCACGGCACATTTCGGTGGACACGCCGCTTTTTTGCTGATGCTAGCAGAGTATTAATGAAATGCTGCCGAGGAAAAACATCAGCAGAATACCTACGAGCTTGACTAAAAAGCTCAACCCTCGACGTCCTCCGTAAAGCGCTCGCATCCCTTCAGCATTGTTACGGTTCGTGAGGTGTAGCAACCCGCCTAAGGCGCAAACAATTGCTACGTGCAACAACGGTTCGGTCAAGTTACTGGCATCCGGTAGGTAGGTAGATTGCCCAGCGTTGGCCCACCATTTGATCGCTTGAAATAGGCCATACCCATAGATGGCAAGCCACATCCCCCATCCTGACGTGTTAACGACAAAGAAAAGGCACTTGGGCTTGCTTAGATTGGGAAACCTCTTGCTCAACAGTTGAATCGCAGCGCAGTGGTATCCCCAATGGAGAACGCTGATGCTGTATAGCAAGATTGCAGTGGAAGCAGTCACCAACACCCAGGTCATATTTTTGAGGCGGCTGACGATCTTCAATGCGTCGGCAACCGATACTTCAGGCCCAACGGAATTTCCATACGCCCACTCGAGACTGTAGCCGGCCAAGGCAGCCCACACTCCGGCAACGACCAAAGGCAATCCCCAGAGCCCCTTAAGCCGCAGATGGATCGGCCTTCTAGTAGGGGTGAAATCCAACGGTTTTACAAAGACTGGAGCGATCAGGAGCAGGGCGTACTTACTAACCTGATGGCCGCGAATTTTGGACCAAGCGAACCTCAAAACGGACGACGACATCATCACCTCAAGCGGGAACAGTGGCGGGGTTACATTCCTAAGATCACGGCATAGGGGCAGGGCTCGGGTGCCGGGGCACATTACTGGCTGCTACAAGCACAACTGGCAGCGACCAAATCAATTCAACGGAGGGCAGGGTGGCGGCAGCTGAAACTGCCGCTCGCGTTGCCCTAGTAGCCTACGTGCCGACTAAGAAAACTACGGTTCACAGGATAACGAGACCCATCCCTTCGGGACAGCCACCGCAGTGATCCAACTACAACAAATTGGGTTTCATCGAGCATGTAAACAATTTGTACAATCTCTAACATGCAAGGCCATGCTATTCAATAATTCTTCGCATGCTAGGATCTTTTTCAAGGTCGTGCATAAGCTGCTCGATATACGGGACTGGAGAAAATTCAAAGACTGCAGTAGACGATATTGCGTGAAGCAGCATTGAAACAAAGGCCACGATGTGAGAGTTGTCATTATTGATCGGTGTTTTGACAAATATTGTCGATTTTGTGTTGCGTAGTTTTGGATAGGGCGTTGCGATCTGATGCCCGTCTGAAAAACCACAATGTAGGATGAGTCCATCTTTAACGCTTAGTATTAGATTAAAGCCTAGATGCTCAATGTCAACGTCCCGAGTAAAAAGCATGTCTTGCAGTTGGTAGTTCGTTTTCTGGCCGAAGTTTTCTATTTCATCACAAACCAAGAAGGTTACTACGTTAAGCTCTTCAAAGTACTTTGGGTTATAAATCAACTCTTTGTGCTTGGTCAAGGCACCAGGAGTGCTGCTGGCACCTTCTTTTTTGAAATCAAAAAGCGCGTCCATTATGTGCTTGAAATCACCCCACTCATTAAACGCTTCTGGAGTCACCGTACTGAGGTGATGCAAAATTGCTGCAGACAAGCCTGCTGGCCGTATTGGGAAGGGGTTGTGGGGGACGCATTCTCTGATTTTTTTATTCGCCCTCATCACTTCTAATGCAGTTTCAAGCGTGGTTGCATTCAGGGTGGACTTGACCTCGCCAAGTGCGACTACAGTTTCGTAAGGATAAAATCGAGCGCCTGCGGACTCAAGCTCTGGGGTGTTTTCGAAATCGTATACAATAATATCGACCTGCTTAGTCTTCGTGGCTTCTGTGTTTACAACGAACCCTTCACCCATTGAAAGGTGCTTAGGTAGGAATTTTCTTATTAGATTGGATACTATTCTTTCTCGGTAGTTTCCAAATTCGCCACCGTGAATCAGTTTGTTCCTGGCGTCTTCATCTTTGAAAAGTATTCTGCACTCCTCAAATTCCTTGGCAAACTCGTTCGCGGCTTTGCTGATCAATTCTTTGATTGGGTTGATTGTATCGTCCATTTTGTCCTCTAGCTCATTGGAGCGGATAGTTGCCAGAATCCTGCCGAAGGCGCCGCAGATGCTTTTTTGCCATGCTGTCGATCACCTGGTTGGTATCTGCCGCATGATCAAGAATGTAAGCTTCAAGACTTAAGAAGGGTCATGGAATGCAGTGGGCTCACGAGTAGATCCATCGACGGGCTGGTCGCGGACTTCTTGACGATGCGCTGGGACGCAAGGTACCTCAGTCGCCGGTGGCGCCTCGAAGCGTTAGGCGTTCATGAGCGACTAGGCTGTCTGGGTTTTGTGCATTGCCTGTATATCGGAAGCGTGGACCGCAGAATGACGTTAGCGGAATCAGTCGCAACTCCGCTGACAGAGGCAATTTACGGGCTCACGATAACCTTGATGTCCGATCCCGAGACGCTCTTGATGTATGAGTAGCTCGTTCCTAAAACGGCAAGCTGCTCCTTCGATACCTTCTGCGCTGATATCGCGGGTTGCACAATCACAAATCTGAAGATCAGCTCGTGATCGTGGCACTTGTTGCGCAGTATCTCCAGCTGCTGAGGCGTTCCTTTCAGTATTCTATCGAAATCCTTGAGCAGCGATTGCTGGTAGCGATCCATCAATCGATTGAAGAACTTCTCGCCGGTGTACAACCATTTCACCGATCTGGACGCTTGACCGCACACCTCATATACGTCAGCTACGCGGGCCCCTGGCGTGGCCACTCCATCCGTTGTGGGGCAGAATTTGCAGTGGTAGAGGTCTATGTAGATGGCATCTTTGCTCTCACGGATTGCAACCAGGTCAGCGATTTCTCCCTTGCCGTCATCGTTGAAAACGATTGAGTAGTCGTCAGCGATTTTTGCGTAGGTGAAACCTTGTACCGAGTCCGAACGTCGCTCCGCACGCATGGACTCTTGGTGAATTTTTGTCGTTCCCCAATTCCAGGGCTCGAGCAAGCCGGCAGGTAATTTCACATCCACACTGTTGAGTGAGTAGTGGCGGTAGTTGCCCTGCACCATAGAACCGTCGACCTTCAGCAAGACAAGCGGCTCCCCATCTAGGTAGGAATCAAACGGCATCTCTTGAGAGAAAAGGATTTTCAGGCCTGGGCAGGACGTCTTGTATCCGTCCTTCAACAGTTTGATGGAGATGGTCGTGAGACGACGCTCCTCGCCGTCGTTACCTGCAACATAGACAGGGATGTCCAGTGTCACCGCGCCGCTGTACTCAGGCTTACCCAGTTCAACGTCCAGAAGGTTGAAGCTTTCCCCCTGAAAATAGAGCGAGATCTTTTGTTCATTCTCGATGGCGATTGACTCAGGCCAGTCGACGTAAAACAGGCCTTCAGGCCATCTGCCCTTAATTTTTTCAACACGCATGACATTGTTGAGTACGTCGGCCGGGTCGATGGTTTCGTCGTTGAGTTTGACTGACATGCGTTTACACCACTCGACCCAGTAATTGATCGAAGAGGAATTCATCTCCCAGATCTTGCCTTTGTGCGAGCAGCCTACGGTGGTTCGCTCTCCGCCCTCAAACCCGGTTGCGAAGATGTTGGATTTCTTGGCATTGCCTTTTTCAATGTCGCTGATCACCTGATTGATATCGCGTCCTACGTGCATCGTGAATCGCAGATCTTTCCGGGCGCGAGACAAACCGACGTTCTGTAGCTTCATGAGCTTGATATCGTAAAGCGTGCGGAAGGTAGGCTCACCATTGATGCGACGAGGCTCTTTGGCCAGAAGGCTCAGAAAGCGAGTCGCTTGGACAAAGCCTTCCGAGAATTCTTCAAGGCTAACGCAGGGGCTGCACAATGAAGTCTCTCGTAGATGTCGTTCACGGCAAGACGGATGCCAGCCAGCCTGCATCTGAATCACTGGCAGTTAGCACTCAGGCGGGAGTTAAAGTTGCGGCGGTAGCCATCCTGGGTGCGACGCTGGGAGTATCCAAGGCATCGACATTCGCTGAGGAGGCGGCAAACCTCGTGACTGACAAAGAATTCTTGGGTGAGCTCGAGAGCGAAATCGGGCTTCCGAAGTCCGGTGAGACAGAGGATGAATTCGTGGTCCGCGCCAAAGAAGCAATGTTCAAGATGCTGCAAGGTAAGCTTAAGTGACAAGAGGCCCGCAGAGTGGGGCCTTTTTGAAACACAGAAGGGATGGCCGAAGCTCGACGTATACGAAGATTCTTGGCGTATAGCTGCATAAAAAGCGGGCTAGGCCTCCGGAACAGGTGCATCGTCACGAGTTTGGCGGGCCCGGGATTCAACCAGTAGCCCCTGACTCACTCGACACGGATATACCTGAGCTCGGCTTCTGGTGCATCACGCTCGCTGCTCAAAGCTTCTTTGATAAATTATGGGATATGGAATGGCGACTGAAAGCGAAGTGAGCATCGGAGGAAAGTATCTAGGGGGTACTCCGAAACTCGTCGGAGACAATCAGATACTGTTGTTCAATGCGTCAGATCTGATCGCTATCGGTGGTATCGACGATCCCGAGTTTTTCCGGGCGTATCAAATCACTATCCGCGAGCTGCGCAGAAGGCTGGAAGCTCTGGGCTACTCGCTCAATCATGTACGGGAAGCAATCGTAACGGAGCTAAAAAAAGGCTATGGGGAGCTTAATGGTGATTGTGTAGCTCAATGTAAAAAATTTCTTGATTATGGATGTTCAATTACCATAGAGCAGCTTATTGAGTTAGTTAAAGACTGGAAAGACCAAAAACCAACTCCCTATGACTATATGGAACAATTTAACCTCGACGACTTTCCTACCGTTTTGTTGGACTTCATTCAGGGCAGCAGTTCTGAATTGCTCCTACCGTCTCAAAACATCTGGCTAAACGGCTTTTACTTTGAGCGTTTAGCTTGTGAAACGTGCACAGATGATGAGTTTTTCACTATCGACTTTACAAGGCTAATCGAAGCGGGCTATTACGCGCCAGAA
Organism: Pseudomonas sp. GW821-FHT10B02; assembly: GCF_059415665.1. Lineage (NCBI taxonomy): Bacteria > Pseudomonadati > Pseudomonadota > Gammaproteobacteria > Pseudomonadales > Pseudomonadaceae > Pseudomonas > Pseudomonas sp. GW821-FHT10B02. The sequence goes on from NZ_JBWKNR010000010.1 coordinate 122,051, forward strand.
GCGCAGCCTATTTCAGATGAGTACGACAGATATCTATCACAGTTCAATCCATTGTCGTTCAGACTCATGGAGAAGCTTAATGATGAGGAATCTGAGACTCTCGAATTCAAGTCAGTCACCTCTAGTAATCCCTGTAGCGCAATTGAAAAACAGCTGCCGAAATACCTCATCGGATTCCTTAATAATAAAGGCGGACGAATTCTATTTGGTGTGACCGACAGCGGTGTCGCAGAAGGAATACGATTGACCCGGGATGATCGAGATCTTCTACATAGAAAAGTTGCCTCAGCAATTTTGAAAATCACCCCGAACTTCCCTCAAAGCTCCGTAGAAATAAAACTCAGACCTTTAATTAGTCTCGGCATAGAAATGCAAGACAGGTTTGTTGTAGATGTCTACATACCTGGCGGAAAGTCAAATGAAATGTATTTCACACATAGTGGAGAGACCTGGATCCGTCATGGAACTTCAACTTCACAACTAAGCGGGCATCAATTGTTCGCCCATATCTGCGCTCGTTACAGCACTGCCGACGACCTGCTACGAGCGGTAGATCTAAAAGCTCGTATAGCTATGGATGAGATTCAACGTCTTAAAAAGCTAGGGGCAAATTCAGCCGAGGCACTCGCAAGCAAGCAAGGGGAGTTGTTAGAGTTACGTGAAAGCGTATCTACAGCCTGGCAACATTTAAAAGCGATCGGTCTCATTTGCCCAACATGTGAAGCACCGATTGTTGCACGACAATCGTTTTCCCGCACCATGTCGATAGGTGGTAGGGAGATCGATGCTGATTTTGAATATATTCAGTACGAGTGCGGGTACGCTACTAGAGATAACATGATTGAATCCGACTCTCCATGTCCGCAGGATTCCAATTCTCTATTATCGTCGCAGGACATCGCATGACCACTAGTACCGCTAAAAATGAGGTGATCGGACTCTGCATAGCCATAGAGGCGATTGGCGACATACTAAATCATGCTTTAATGGAAATTTGCGGAAAAGAAAAACACTTAAAGGATGTTACCGTATTATTCCACTCTAGGATTCATCAACAGTTATTCCTTATCAGGTTATTGGATTTCGCGAAGGAAACTGGTGACTTCGGTTTAACTGGAGTTAAAGGCTCCTGCTTGGATGTGATAGCATCTGCTTGCGAAACAAAAACGCTCGATACTAACAACTCAATTTGCGCATTAAAAGATGCTACTGAGAAATTACAACAATGGCTAAACACTCCGGCGGCACTCAAGCTATGGATTCCAACTTTAAATATTGAAGCTGAGTTGGAAGTCACGAGGCTCTACCTTCTATATATTTCCGGGAACGAAGCAAAGCACAATATTTCGCGATTGACGGGGCTAACTAAGAATATTCAGAAGATGCTGAGCGATCATGGGCACATAGTACCGCTTGAGCAAATTCCGCTCGCTTTGGATGACTTTGCCGAGCACTTGACTGAACATTTTTTCGTCTACTACTCGACGTGGCTTGCAGAGCTACTAAACAACCTCCGATGGGGACTCCAAGAATATCTTAATCCCATATTCAAGCACTGCTATAAAAGTTCCCCTGAGCTCGGAGAGTTGGCATACAGGTACGATTATCCAATAAGCATGGACTCAGAGATATCAAAATCATGGTTTTGGAGACTAATGAACAATATCCGTACCGGCCCCTATTTTGAAAAATTCAGTGCGTCAGAGTATTTGAAAATGGAAGAAATTTAAGCGCGCTGTGATTGATGGCCCTAGCGCTTTGTACCTAAACCGCCGGTTCCTGGTCAATTTCCCACAGCACCTGCGCCAAGGAACAAGCCATTCAAAAAATTAATTAATTAATTAATTAATCATTCAGGATTCTTAATGGTGCTGAGGTCCTTGCACTTCAAAGTTCATCAGCCAATTCGGAACTGCTCGTTTCAGTTCCATTTTTTAGAAATCTCTCAAGCGTGAACGGTAACTGGGTTTTCGGCTGAACGAAGGTGCGAGAGTGGAGGATCTGTGTCTCGTAGAACGCTTCGCATACTGTGTCCCGACTCTGCCTAAACCAGTGGGTCGCTTCTGGCAAAACTTCCCTCGATAGCGGGTGCTTGGCTAGTGGATTGTGAAATACCTCTAGCTCGGCAGACCACGGCTCATAGCCTTGTGGCCAGAGATCACGATATTCAGGACTGGTTACGTCCAAACAAAACGGTATACCTTTAAGGGCCCCAGGTGTTCGATCAAAAATCTCCCCAAATCGGGTGTTGGTGAACTCATCATGCTGAGTCATTGATACGAGTACCCTCCCGAATTTAGCCAAACTGCAACCATTGCTGAATATTATTGCTGATAAGCCAGCATTTTCCGGGAAGCGAAAGAGTCCAGCAGGAATTTTTTGTTCACCAAGCAAGTGTTCGATTTGCACCCCCACCGCTTGTTTTTTTCCATCAATTACTTCCGTTGATGCGTATTCTCCATAGAGATACGCAATGAGAGCCTGCCTGCTCCAAGTCATGGATCCTTGGGCATGAAAATCAGCAATGGCTAAGGCAAAGGGTTGGCCAGCAACGTGAGCAAGCTGATCGTATCTTCGCTGCAGTTTGCTGCGAATTGTGTTGGCAAATCTGACCGCGGCTTGCCCTATAACTCGATCCATCAAGTCAGACGGGGGTGGTTCAGGCCAGGTGGTCGCATGGTCGTATCGTTCAGCCGGATTCGTTGTAACTGCCTCAATCCAAGCACACTCGCCATTGCGACGCGAAATGCGAAAATCAGGTGATCGATGCTGTTGGCTAACGAACCGACCTTGTTCACGGAAACACGCCAGCAGATGGAGTTCCCAAAGGCGTGTGTGCAAATTCTCGGTTTGAAAATCTCTGACCCAGTTGGCGTCAGGCCGAGGCAATGAATAGTACAAGTGTCCGATCATCCATGCGGCTTTAAGCCGAGATTTTCTGGATAGATGCTGAAAAAGAGTGCATGTAGGTAGGCCGGCGGTGTCGAAAATATTAGGTCTTCTAGCGGTATTTCGGGGCATCGACTCACGAGGCGCCCCCTCTTGAAGGTGAGCGGCAATCCTGCTCTCTGCTTCGTCATAGCTATCAAATCCGGCTTCATCTAAAACCAAGGCCCAAACCAGATCCACTCGCTGCCGCATCGCCATGCAACCAAATGTATTCGCGGCTACATCATGAGTTAAGACCCCCCATGCGCGTCCATCCGCCGTTCTCCAAGCCCGATACGGCATGTGATCGACGAAACTCAAACCCCACGGCAAGGAAAGGGCATAGAGGTCAAACATGGCTTGCGGAATTAATTCCATAAATTCGGTCCCATCCCAGGATCAGCATGCATGGCGTAACAGAAAAGACCACTGTTAAGTAGGCGCGCGCACTCCTTGCTGTGTCCACATTGTATGGTGAAATTTTCCAACCCCCCACAACGACATGATCCCTTCATTGCCGACCGACCCGATGATGCCTAGCTGTAACTGGCCGGGTGTCGGGTCACTCGCATTATTACTATCACCGGGCACCCACCTATCTGATAGTTTGGTCTGCCTGGAATCGGAGCAGGTGGCCTGGATTGGTCATGGCGGCAGCCACTCCCGCCTCCAGTCCCTCTTGCTCGGGTCTCCGGCTCGAGTCAGCGGACTTTCGGTGTGCTGCTCTCGAGGTGATTTCCTCAAGGATATGGCGCTCGGATGGGAGCACTGGCACGACCCATGCTCCCGGCGCAGGCAGCCGACCCATTTGCTGGCATTCGTTCCGAGTGGTCAGGGTGCATCAAGGATGCTTGTGCTGATGGCGATGATGGTAGCTGTGGCGTTGTGCGGCAGTCTCAGACTGCCCTCACGGCCATCAGCTTGATCTTCAGTGCGGGCCGACATCGATGATTCACGTGGCAGCACGATTTGCAAAATGGGGAGAAATCGTATTTTCTCTACCGGGCAAACTTTGGAGGGGGAATGCGTTGACGGCTCGACCCAGCAGGTTTTTTCATCACCTCTTTCAAACGCTGAGCAGGTGCTTCTAGCTCAGACGGCGACGCAAGGCTAACAGCAAGCATTAACGCATCACGGCGTTTCCGTTTACCTTCCAAAATTTCAGAAAGGCTATTTTCCGGCTGAACTGGCTGCTTCATTGCTGCTGACCTCAATTTTCGGATCAAATTGGATGCTAGCACACGACTTACAACCCGCAGCCTTCCGTTGATCCTCTTTGTTCATGAACGCAATTCATCAGCTGCTCAGTTCATCTCGCTGGGTAGTTCCGTTCGAATTCGGGAAAACAGTTGGTCAAGGGAGATCGAGTTCTCTTGCAGCAGATAGCAACCTACGAGGAGGGTGAGCGGATGAATGTCCAGTACAGAAGCCAGCTCGTCTACCTTCTCGATTGTAGGGCTCTTCAGACCGCGCTCTAGGGTGCTCAGATAGGTACGACTGCTGACGTCGGAGAAATCCTCCTGCGAAAGCTTCCTATCCGATCTCAGCTGTTTCAGAGCAGCGCCAAAAGCCTGTTTCAGTTCCATATTGCCGATCTCGCAAAAGGAACGATGAAGCCTTCATGAGCTCTATAGGGCTACAATCTATAGTGTTCAATTTTGGAATGGCGCTATGTTCATCACTCATAGACAAGCAGAGATTCACCTCGGCGCGTACCTAGGTGATGACTCTACCCAGTACTGGCAGTACGTTGAGCAGACCACACACTGCCCCTGGTTCTACGTCAAAATAGGGCGGCGGCAAGGCAGTGAAGCGTTGACTAGTATGGTTCTGATTCCCAGTATTTCAGCCCTGGAGCAGCTACTTGATGAACAAGGAGCAGACATTTGGCTGTTAGATGTTCAATTGGTTTCCCCGGCTTATCTGAACGGAAGTGAAGGGTGGAAGATGGAGAGGCTATTAGAGGTTCGCGAAACGCTGGATGACATGAGTGCGGGGACGGCCTACGTGTATAGCCTGGAGGGAGGGCATGTCTACACTGAGGACGTTGGATCCTGCAGGTCCGATTTGCAAAGTTCTCGCATCATTTTTTCGGCCACACCGGCATCTCGGCGAACGTGAACCAAACACGTTCGAACGGTCAGCGCCACCTTCAATGCGCTCGCGGTTAGGCGATATTGTTCGCCCGCGGCGTCGACCAGCTGCGATGAAACCTTCCTATCTTTTACGTAAGGGAGCCAGGATGTTCTCGACATCCAGCCCTTTCAGCAGACAGTTATGCGCAATTTTCGACAGCGCTTCATAGAGCTGGTCTCGCTGCTTTATCAAGTCGGCATTCTCCGCTTGCAGTTTAACAATACGCTCTTCGAGGCTTCTTCGCCGGCGGGCACCGTCAGGATCTCTTCCGCTTTCCTTCAGTTGTGCAATTCGGGCAGCCTCGATTCGCAGACCTCGATCTCCAACTAAGGTCGCGCGGCTTGTCAGGCCTAATCGATGCTGAACTTCGGGGCGTGAAATTGGGGCGAGCTCCAGCCCTAAGCTAATCATTTGAGCGAGGAGGGCGTCAATCGCCTCATCCAAGGTGCTGCCCCTCAAGGTTTGTCGTTGCGCCATGGTCGCCTCTAATCATCTGAAACCGAGCTGTGTCGTTTTTCCGTGTCCGCTATCGTCATGGGATGACCATCTGGAAACACGCGTTGCACCCCTACACTGGTCTCGCGTGCGAGGACGGACTTCAAATTGTTGAGCTTGTCCTCCTGGTCCGCCAACCATAAATCGCTGCCTGCTTCACCAGTGCCGGCATCGCGCATGATGGTAATTGCCATCGTTAGATTCTCGGCTTGTTTTTCAAGGTTGACCCGCTCCGATGGAGTGCCCATCAGATGGAGATGCGAACAGCCATTCCAGCACTGAAGATGCTTAGGGCAGGGCGCTTGGGAGAAATCGTGAATGCAACCTCCGAAGGGTGTTACGTGTAGCGCCGTGGCATGTACGGTGAGGAATGCTTCTGCAGTTGTCGTGCCTTTATCAGACAGCAACGCATGGTAACTGTCGGTCAACGCGCCCTGAATGCGTTTATCTCTTATACCTGTATGCAGAAAATCGATGCGTTCGTGATGGCTATTGAACGCCAAGAACTCGTGATGCGCTGCAGTGTTTTCCTCAATGCTCGCGTGTTGGTAGTAGACATTCTGGTCGAGGCGTTTCCGCCCTAAGGCCAATGCTTGCTGGACATCACTCATGCCGGTCAGGTGGTAGATAGTGTTTCGCCAGTGTCGGGGTTGGTGGCTTGTAAGCCGTATCGGAGTCCCGTCGGACTCGGTTAATGAACGCCGCGAAAAAATGGAGGAATATGCTTTATCGGCGCCTAGCGCATTATTGATGTCCCGCAGGGTGACCCTACGTGGTAGCACACGAAACACATTCGCGTCACGTCCACCAAGACGAAATTGGCCATCGAAAGCGATAGCAAGCGCTTCGCTGGTTCTAAGGACAATTTTAAGAGTACCTCTAACACTTTCTGTTAGTGCTGCATGGCCATGAAGCTTGGGAACCAGAAAGCGCTCAATATCACCGGCCAAGTATCTCCGTCTGAGTCTCTTAGGTTGGTTGAAAGGCTCATCCACGGGGTAAACGCCGTTTTTTGCTAAATACACACTGAGGTTCCTAAGAGTATCCCTGTTCTCACTGAAACCGAGCCAATCTAAGACATCAATCTCTGACATTTCCAACTCTGGTGAGTAATCCCAGAGACGTCCTGGGTGAGCTTCTTGCCACCTAGCGATTTCTCGCTGCTCTTCCGTCAGCAACTTCAATCGTTCGACCGCACGCCTGGCTAAAGGAATATCACTTTCTGCGAGCCAATGAACACGGGATTGAAATTGCTTTTCCGCAAAGTATCTGATCCCGCATTCGACCAGAGGCTTGCCGTTGGCATCTACAACTACCTTTCCAGTGATCCCTTTAATCGGCCTTTCGACCCAACAATCATAGGGGATGATTGCTACTTCATTACCTCGTTGCCCGGTCGCGATCAATAAATCGATTACACGCAGCAAAATTTCTTCGCCGTCACTAAGTGGATTGTTCGAACATCGGGCGTAGGCTTCCATGGCCTCGCGAGAAGGAAGCTTGTCGTCAGATTTACGTTGTTTCACCGCACGATCAGGATCGTGCAATGAAATGTAATCATGGCGGCGATTTTCAGGTTTGGCATCATGCTCAAAGTGAATGGCAATCTCGGTTAATTGCAGATTATCAATCGTATCCGCCACTACTTGAAGATGAGAAATTGCGTCGTATAAGTTCTTGTAACCACTCTCGCGTAGAAATCCTACAACACGGTCAAAATCGCCACGCGTTAAATATGTGGGGTCAGATACGCCGCGCTCAAACAAGGGGTTGTATAGCCGTCGAATGGCAATATTGTACGCAGCCACCATCGAGAACCTCAGGTTACGGGTGCGTTGTAGATACACAACCAGGGCCTTGCTAAAGTCTTGGTAAGCGAAGGGAAGTGGCCCCTTAAGGGGAGCGGGATAGCCAGTCTTCTCGAGGGCTTGCCGGTGCGTCTCGAAGGTAAGAGCCTGTTGCTTTTCCCGTTGTGGCAACCAACTTCCGACGCTCCACACCGGTGACTCCCACGGTGTTGAAATCGGTAACGACTGAAAAATTGCTTGTTCCTGAGTAATAAAGCCCTCGAGGCTCTGCCTTGCCCTAGACAGCGTCATCTTCGGCATCCTCCGTGTGCTGTCGGCAGCGCTCGATGGTAGCGCTTACCGCCAGGATGGTTGTCTGATGCTGGGCGAGGGGCCGGTTGTGAATGAGGTCACCGGCTTGCTCTGCCATATCAATGAACCGCTGGGCTTCTCTTTGCAACGCGTCTTTCACCTGCTCATGGCGGCCGTCAGCAAAGGGATGAAACTTCTTGCAGGTGTAGCAGGCATATACTGGATTGTAGGGGCAGTGCGTGTGAACCGGCAGGGCACAGGCACCGATATCCCCAATGTACTGTGTATCAATGACACCGCGGATGGCTCTCTCGGGAACCGTATCGCGTCTTTGAACGATTTCCCCGGTTAATAAACTACGCATTATGCGCTGATAGGAAGGGCTCTTACCGAGTGCTTTCTCTTTGATCCTGGCAATGTTGGGAGTTGCCGTTACGTAAGCACGCGCCGCAACCGTGCTGTTGTGGCCGAGCAGTTCGGCAATAATGTCTGCCGGCGTTCCTTGGTCCGCCAGACCTTGGCCTAGGTGATGACGCAGTAACATGGTTACCTGGTTCGGTTTATCTATTCCTGCTTCACGGAGCTCCTGTTTAAGGTCTACAATGATTTCGGATACCGAGAGGCGCCTTCCTTTGAAATTTACAAATAATGGTTTGCAGTTGCTGCCAAAGCGGCGTTGAACTACAGAAATATGCTCTGAAATTTTTTCACCCAGTCGCTTGGTTATTTTGCGGGGGCGACGTTCAGGTCTGCGTTGACCAACTTTTTTCGCCATGGGTAGCCAAAGGGTGTAGTAACTTTCATGATCAACGCTTTTGATTAACTCAAAATCTGCAATGTCAAGAGAATGGAGCTGAATCGCTCGAGGTCCAAGCTCAAAACCCAGGTGAAGCATCAAGTTTAACTGGATGTCCTTCCAAAGACCTGTTGGAAGCTCTCGCTCAATACGCTTGAGCAAGCGAATTTCCTCATCAAGGTCAAAGCCAGACTGCGAAAGAAAAATTCGCGCATATGGATCCACCCGGGCCGACTTTGTATCCTTGATTTTCAGATAAGTATTTAAATCAAAACCTTCAATTCCCCTATCCACCGCCCAACGATAAAACCTACGAAATCCTACAAGATCGTGTCTTGATTTTTTAATGTCCTCTAGAACGGTGATTAGGAGGGTTTTATCCCAAGGAAGGCCATTTGCTAGTTTTGTCCTAGATAACGCCTGAAGAAAATTTGCAAATATCTGAGCAGTTCTTGGTGCATACTTTTCAAGCGCGTAAGCCATAAAACTTTTGCTAATTGCCATGAGTTCAGAGCTAAATCGCAGCGCAGTCCAATCAATTTTCATTGCAAGGCCGCCGTCATACCACGTCCAGACGCTTAATCGGGTATTGACGTAGCGAGGCTGGTCATCAGTGCGAGTTCGAATCGCAACCTGAGCCGGGCCCTCGAACACGTAGGCCGGAAAAGAGGAGGAGGGTGAACCGTGTTCTTGATCGGCTGACTTGGTCACGGCGAAGCTCCTTAACTTTCAAGTCGGCTCCAGGCTGCCGAGGCACGCTGGGCATTGTGGCGGTTGGCTGACTCGGCTAGATAACGACTTGCATAACGGCGTGGCATCGTCGAGGCCTCAGACCAGCCGCAGACTCGTCGGAGTTCGTCTGTGGCCCGTTCCAGGTCATGTCCACGCTGCTCTACAAGGTAAGCCAAAAAGCGGTCGGCAAATGTGTGGCGAAAGTCATGGGCGGAAAGTGTAGGCAACACCCCCGGATGAGCCAGTTCAATGGTCAGAAACAACCGATCAAAGACGTTAGACAGCGTGCGAATCGACAGCGGGCGGCCTCGATCCGAGATGAACAAATAGTGATACGGCAATTTCATCGGTTTGCCGTTCCGTGAAGGGCACCGTTCGCTCTGGATATAGCGCTCATAGACCTCATACAACTGGGCGGAGATACCTACCGTCCGCCCGTGAGTTTTCAGTGCAGGCTCTTCAGCGCGCGGATCGCCTGGGTCATGTTCACGATCGTTGATGCTGACAAAGGCATTTTGGGAGCCCCGATTAATGTCCGTGGTGTAGAGCTTTAGAAGCTCTCCGCGACGGATACCGGTTTCCAGCAGCACTTCAATCATTAGCCAATTGCGTAACTGCAGTCGTTCCGGAAACGGATTCTCCGCGGCGCCCGGGCGAATCAACGCGCGAATGATCTGGAGTTGCGTATCTGTCAGGCTGCGGTAACGAGTACGGTCTGGCCGAACATTGAGGATGTGGCTCTCAAAGCGCCGTTCAACGACGTCGGCAACATCTGCAAATACCACCTCGATGTTAGCCAGTGAGGTTGAGGTTTGACGAGCACGCGGGATGTAACGGGTGACACACCAGGACAGGTATAGCTTGAGCAATCGCAGGTATTGGTCGCGGGTACGCGGATCGAGCTGCGGAAACGGTGCCGTTGCAGCGGTGCCGATTCGGGCGACCAGGTTGTCGGCTTGACGGCCGCTTTGGAGCCAGAGGGCGTAACCATCCAACAAAGCCAGAATCGCTTCAAAGTGGCAGGCCAAGATGGCCTCATCGATATCCAGGTCTCGGCTTTTCGCATAGGTGTAGAAAGCTTGGAGCGCGCGCAAATGCGCCGCAGCCGTGTTGTACGCGCGGTATCGCAATTTGAGTTGAACGTAGATGAATGGGACAAGCATGGGCAACGGCGCAGCATCTCCGGTCTGTACGAGAAGCGGCACACGCTGACCGGAAGAGAAACGGCACTGAATCAGCTTCATCGGCAACCACCTCATTCAAGGATGCGCCATGAACAAGAAGGACATGGCCCGTTGGGAGAGTGGACGCTGGAATCCGGTTTGTCTAATCAGTGAGTTAGGAGGCTTATGAACATCTATAACATAGCCTGTCGTTTAACATAATATACATTATGCGTAGTACCTTATGGAGGCTCGGGGGCCCTGGGTGGACAGATTTGAAGCCAGGCTCAAGTCCTCGGAAGTAATTCTTAGGACGTTTTCGGAACTAATCCCTAGACTGCGCCGTTTTTCCTCCGAGTTCACAAATTACTTCCTGCAACCGCAGCGTCGGATAGCGCGTTGCTCGCGTACTGGCCGTTTTCCCTTCTGGTTTACGATTTACTTCCTGTCACTGCTGTGTCCGTCAATTGTCTAGCTCTAGCCAGCACGATGCTGACCCGCGCCCGCAACCGCACATGCGGCAGTTCAGTGCCCACGACGACGTTCCTAACATCAGTACGCGATTGATTTAGATGCTCGACAGGTCCGTTGGCCGGTTTCAGATCGTGGTGCTTTCACATGGGTGCGCTCAACAGCGAAATGCCGGTTTGGAGGCTTATTTCTGGGCGTTGTAAACCACTTTTTTTACGTGTAAACCACTGTGGTTAACAAGTAAAAAAGTGGTTTACACGGGGCGTTTTAGGGGGCGTGGCAGCCAGGGCAAATGAGCCTACAATTTGAGCGGTGTGGTAAGGCATGCTAACGTACCTCCGGAGATTAGCCCCCACGCCTCGTGGCAGATTCAATTGGTCAGTGCTGCGCGCCAGGGGGTTAGTTATGGGGTCCTTCTGTAAGACAACCGATTGCTCAAGGGGGCAGCTAACCTCCTCCAAACGTGATTCCTCCTGGTGAGGTTATAACTCCACTAAATGACTATTTAGTTGAGTTACTTTGGCTTCCATCCTAAAACACTCTTTCTACCTGTAAATGTCAACCCAACACAAGCATCATCAGGTCGGTGACCACCTTCCCTTACAATCTTTGACTAGATCTGAATCGCCCCGGATTCTCTAGACACCTTGCAAGCTCACTGCATGACGCTTTTCAAACTCTACCGGTGACAGCTGATTGTTGAAACCATGTCGGCGTTTTGAGTTGTAGAACATTTCGATGTAATCGAATACATCGCTACGAGCATCTTCCCGTGTGGTGTAAATTTTCCGCTTGATCCGTTCTCGTTTCAGAAGCTGGAAAAAGCTCTCGGCCACGGCGTTGTCATGACAGTTGCCTCGACGACTCATGCTGGCAACCAAATTGTTTGCCTTCAAAAAGCTGCGCCAATCGGAGCTGCTGTACTGGCTACCCTGATCGGAATGAATCATCACCTCTTGCTTCGGTTTACGCCTCCAAACCGCCATAAACTACGCAGCGGCCTTTTTTAAGATGTCTCGACCTTCAGTGACCCGCTTGAGTTCTGCTCGCAGACGACGCAGTTCAGCGTGCTGATCATCGTCCTGCTGCCGTTCTTCTTGAGGTTTGCTGTAGCTCTTTATCCAGGCATAGAGGCTATGCGTCGACACACCGAGACGGGCCGCTACATCAGCAACAGGCAGTTTCTTTTCGGTCACTTGATTGACCGCTTGGATTTTGAACTCTTCGGGGTAAAGCGGGTTGCTCATGGCACCTCCTAATTAGCCTTAGTTTAAGGCAAAGAGGTGTCTACGAAACCCGGGGCGATTCAGGTAGACCACTTCGTCGAGCCGTCTGTTCTCTCGCATACAAGCCTTACATGCATAGATGTTGATTTTCCGGCCTACGTGTTCGAGGGCCCGGCTCAGGTTTGTGATTCAAACGTCTAAGGCCCTTGACCGGACAGTCAAAGCTCCAAAGCCCCCCTGAGCAATGCATCAAGTTTCAGACTAGCTCCAACGTTTCGCTCATCCAGCAGCACGATCGGAATATCGTGCAGAACTGCAACCGAGTCAGTCAACCCGTCCCCAATTAATGCAAGTGGACAGGCAATGTTCATTTGTAAGGAGCATAGCTTCTTCGCCAGTGCTGTGTTCACTGGCTCCTGGACTGCGAGCACGAGTGCTGCAGGCTGGAGGGTCGCGCACAGCAATGGCAGTTCCTCAAGTGGCTGCCCACTGCCTAACACCTCGATGCGCCACCGCTCACTACTGAGAAGTAAGCCGTTGCTCAGCAAATCCAGCTCAGCCCTTTCTTCAATGCTGGCCAGCAACACACAAGGGGCGTCGAGCTGATTAAATTGCAGGCGCAGCAATAGGCGAGCACGCAGAAAAGTATCGAGGAACAGCCATTGGCTACGCTGACCGAAAGCGCTGCCAGACAGCAGGCTACGCCAGACCGGCATCAGCACATCGAGCAACACCGTAGTCTTTGGGTATAAGGTGAAAAGCTGACCATGAATGCCCTCGAGAGCCTGCCGATCGAATGCCTTTGTCGCTCGAAGTACAGCAGAGCGCCAATGCTCAATGTAATCGGCGTTGGGCACGGTCGGGAGGGAGACTTCGCCAGACCGGCGCGCGAGCAACTCACCCACTTTACTGATCGGCAACCCACTACCGGTCCAGCGCAGAATGTCTCGTATGCGCTGTACATCCTCGGCCGTGTACAGGCGGTGTCCGCCTTCGGTGCGCTGCGGGCGGATCAACCCATGACGACGTTCCCAGGCGCGCAACGTCACAGGATTTATGCCAGTCAGGCTGACTACATCGCGCATGGGTAGCAAATCGTTGGGGGTCGCTTCGGTCATCGCAAGTGATCATCAGGACGGTTGCATATTCTAAACCCATACCAACCTTCTTCGGCGAGCGTTCTTCCTTCATGATGTTGACAACCGCACCTTAACCTTCCCGTACAAAGGCCTGGGCTGCGCATATCGAAAACGCTACTAGAGTGAGTGGGCCACATGATCGACGCAAAACTCTTGCAATTGATGGTCGAGAGCTCCAACGATGGCATCGTCGTAGCCGAACAGGAAGGCAACGACAGCATCCTGATCTACGCCAACCCTGCCTTCGAGCGCCTTACCGGATACGCCACGGACGACATCCTCTATCAGGATTGCCGCTTCCTCCACGGCCAAGACCACAACCAACCTGGAATTTCGGCCATCCGCGAGGCTATTCGCGAAGGGCGCCATTGCTGCGAAGTGCTGCGCAACTATCGCAAGGATGGCAGCCTGTTCTGGAATGAGCTTTCTATCACGCCCGTACACAACGATGCCGATGAACTGACTTACTACATCGGCATCCAGCGTGATGTCACGGCACAGGTCTTCGCCGAAGAGCGGGTCCGCGAACTGGAGGCAGAGATAGCCGATTTGCGTCGACAACTCGCATCAGGCAACGGCTGACCTTGCAATAAATCTATACAAGGTCGTTGACTTGTATAGATTAAGACGTAATCTCCTGCTATACCTGTACAGTATTCTACTGTTGTACAGGATTTTTGGGAGCCTTGCATGTCCACCTATCTGGAGTATTTCGCCGAACGCTTTGTCAGGCTTGACGCACACCACCTAGATGAGCTCGAAAAACTGTACAGCGATAACGTAACATTCCGTGATCCGCTGCATCAGATCGAGGGCCTGCAAGGGCTTCGCGTCTACTTCACCGCGCTTTACGCCAACGCACAGGACATCCGCTATGTGTTCGCCGGCGCGGACGAAGTTCAGCCGGGCCAAGGCTACCTGCGCTGGACGCTAGAGTTTCGCCACCCCCGACTCGCCAATGGCAGGCTGACCAGTCTACAGGGCTGCAGTTTCCTGAAATGGCAAGAGCGTGTTCACTTCCACCAGGACTACTTTGACGCAGGTGCACTGCTTTACGAGCACGTACCATTCGTGGGCGGCGCTATCCGCTGGCTCAAGGGCCGGCTGGTATGAGCCGTTGCTGGCTGACGGGTGCAAGTAGTGGAATCGGCGCCGCGCTTGCCGTCCAATTGCTGGACCAAGGGCATCAGGTTGCCTTGGGTACACGTGATGCCAACCGCTTATCGCACTTGATGCAACGATATCCGGGGCAGGTATTGGCGGCCGTCGGTGATGTCGATTGTGCTGAGCAGGTCTCTAGGATCATCGCACAGATCGAGCACACCTGGGGGGCGCTCGACCTGGTCATCCTCAATGCCGGAACGTGCGAATACCTCGAATCAGGGCGCTTCGACCCAGCACTGGTCGAACGTGTGGTGCGCACCAACCTGTTTGGTGTAAGCCACTGTCTTGCAGCGGCCCTCCCCTTGTTGCGTCGCGGTGAGCGCCCGCACCTGGTCGTAATGGGCAGTGCGGTGACCTGGTTGCCGCTGCCTCGTGCCGGGGCTTATGGCGCCTCCAAGGCGGCCGTGCGCTACCTGGTGGAATCGCTTCGCATCGACCTGATCAATGAAGGTATTGCCGTAACGCTGGTCAGCCCTGGATTCGTCGATACGCCGTTGACCCGTCGCAACGACTTCCCCATGCCTCAGTTGTGGACCACCGAGCGTGCCGCCGCACATATCACTGCACGCCTGCCGCGACGCCCGCTGGAAATTAACTTCCCCACTGCATTTACGCTGGGCCTGCGCGTGATCGGCGCCCTGCCGGTGCGCTGGCGACTGAAGCTTTGCCAGCGCCTGGTGCGTGCCCCAAAGGACTAAAACTCATGCGTATCGCCATCATCGGCACCGGCATCGCTGGACTAACCTGCAGCTACCTGCTGTCCCGCCGGCACGAGGTGACGGTATTTGAGGCCGCCGATTGGATCGGCGGCCATACCCATACAGTCGATGTGCAATGGCAAGGCCAGCGGTACGCGGTGGATACCGGGTTCATCGTGTTCAACGACTGGACCTACCCAAACTTCATCCGCTTGCTCGACCATCTGAAGGTTGCCTCGCAGCCCACGCAGATGAGCTTTTCGGTGCATGACCCACGTAGAGGTTTCGAATACAACGGCCATGGCTTGGACACGTTGTTCGCGCAGCGTCGTAACCTGGTGTCCCCCGGATTCTGGGGCATGCTGAAGGATATCCTGCGTTTTAACCGCGAGGTTCTGGCCGATCTGGACAACCAGCGCATTGATAGTGAAACGACCCTCGGTATCTACCTTAAGACACAGGGCTATGGGCAACGCTTCATCGACCATTACATCGTGCCCATGGGCTCGGCAATCTGGTCTATGTCACTTGCCGACATGCTCGCTTTTCCCTTGCAGTTCTTTGTGCGCTTCTGCCGAAATCACGGCCTGTTATCGGTGAGCCACCGTCCGCAGTGGCGGGTGATCCAGGGCGGCTCACGCAGCTATGTGGCGCCGTTGTGCCGGCCCTTTGCCGAGCGCATCCGCTTGAACTGTCCGGTCAAGCGGGTCGAGCGTGACGAAGGCGGCGTAACCCTCTTCAGCGCGGCGGGCATGGAGCGTTTCGACAGCATTGTGTTTGCCTGCCATAGCGACCAGGCCCTGGCCCTACTGGGAAGACCCAGCGTGGCCGAACGCTCGGTGTTGAGCGCCATAACCTATGCCAGCAATGACGTAGTGCTTCACACCGACACCCGACTGCTGCCGCGCCGGCGCAAGGCCTGGGCCAGTTGGAACTACCGCCTGGGCGGCGAGGAACAGGCCCCCGCGGCTCTGACCTACAACATGAGCATCCTTCAAGCAATCGAAGCGCCGGTAACGTTCTGCGTGAGCCTCAATCAGACCGCGCTGGTGGATCCCGCGCAGATTCTGGCCCGCTTCAAATACGCCCACCCCCAATACAGCCTCGCAGCATTGATAGCCCAGGCCCGCCACGGCGAACTACAGGGCAGGCAAAACAGTTACTACTGCGGAGCCTACTGGGGCAATGGCTTTCACGAGGACGGGGTGCTCAGCGCACTTAAAGTGGCCGAGCACTTTGGAGAGCGCCTGTGAACAGCAGTTTGTGCCAGGGCTGGGTCAGCCACCGCCGGATGGCCCCGCACCACCATGCATTCCGCTACCGGATCGGCTTGTTCTACCTGGATCTGGATGAGCAGGCCTGGCTAACAGGTCTCTCTCCCTGGCTGGGCCGGTCGCGGTTTGCGCCCCTGAGCTGGCGCGAAACCGATTACCTGCCGGGGCTGACCCGTGATGGAGAATCATTGGCGCAGGCCGCGCGTCTATTAGTGGAGCAAGCCACCGGACAGCGCCCCGAAGGTGCCGTGCAATTGCTCGCCCAACCACGCTGCTGGGGGCTGTTGTTCAACCCTGTGAGCTTCTATTTTTGCCATGACGTTGACGGGCACCTGGCAGCAATCCTGCTGGAGGTGCGTAACACACCTTGGCGCGAACGCTTTCACTACGTGCTGCCGGTACAGGAGGGTCAGGGACGCTCATTCGCCATGGCCAAAGCGTTCCACGTCTCGCCGTTCATGCCGCAGGATATGGATTATCGCCTGCATTTCTTCCTCGATGAGCAACGCGTGCGCATCCATATGGAGAACTGGCGTGCGGGGCACAAAGTGTTCGAGGCCGATCTGGCATTGCAACGCCAGCCGCTCAATCGCGCCACCTTGCATCGGCACATTTTGGCTTTTCCGTGGATGAGCCTACGCACTGTTTCATCCATCTATTGGCAAGCCTTGCGCCTCTTGCTCAAGCGCACCCCCATTCACGACCACACTGCCGGCCAGGGCAACCTAGTGCTCGGTAAACCTTGCAAGGACCCCGATCATGTCCAATCCCACTCTGAGCGTTAGCAAGTCAACAGGCATCACCCCATTCCTGGGCGGCCTCACCCGAAACACCGTGCTCGCTCAGTTACGGCGGTTGAGCCAAGGACATCTACGCGTGCTCAGCAAGGGTCAGCAGTGGAGCTTCGGCGACCCGGCGAGTCAGTTGCAAGCCGAGGTGGAGATCCTCGAAGACGCGACCTGGAACCTGATCGCCGGTAATGGCTCGATTGGTGCTGGGGAAGCCTATATCCACGGCTATTGGCGCAGTCCTGACCTAGCGGCTGTGACCCGTCTGTTCGTTGCCAACCTCGATGTCCTCGACGCCATGGAGGCAGGCCTGGCTCGACTCGGGCGCCCGGTCCTGCGCTTGCTGCACCGGCTCAACCGGAACAGCCGACGAGGCGCTCGACGCAACATTCTCGCCCATTACGACATGGGCAACGCCCTGTTCGAGCGATTGCTCGACCCGACTATGATGTACTCCGCCGCACAGTTCGACAGTGCCGAACAGACCCTTGAAGCGGCCCAGCTGAACAAGCTGGAACGCATCTGCCAGAAGCTTGAGCTCAAACCCCACGAGCATCTTCTGGAGATTGGCAGCGGCTGGGGCAGCCTGGCCATCCATGCCGCTACCCGCCACGGCTGCCGCGTTACCACCACGACACTCTCCGACGCGCAGTACGCATATACGTGCCAACGCGTGAAGGCGCTGGGCCTGGAGCAACGTATTACGGTGTTGCGCGAGGATTACCGTGATTTGCGCGGACGTTTCGATAAACTTGTATCGATCGAGATGATCGAGGCCGTCGGACACCGCTATCTACCCACCTATTTTCGCCAGTGTGAGTCGTTGCTCAAAGACGATGGCCTGATGCTGTTACAGGCCATCACCATTCGCGACCAGCGCTATGCACTGGCCCGCCGCTCGGTGGACTTCATCCAACGTTACATCTTCCCCGGAGGCGCGCTACCTTCGCTGAGCGTGATGCTCGAAACCGCTAGCCGCCAGACCGCGCTGAACCTGGTACACCTCGAAGACTTCGGTCTGGACTACGCGCGTACCCTACGTCATTGGCATGACAACCTGCGTCAAGCGCGGACGGTGCTGACGGAACTGGGCTACGACGACACCTTCCAGCGCTTGTGGGAGTTCTACCTGTGCTACTGCCAAGGCGGCTTTGAAGAGCGCGCGATCGGCGTGGCGCAGTTACTTTGGGCTACGCCGCGGGCTCGCCGGGCGCCATTGCTGGGCACGTAAAATTGGGCCGCGGGTGGATGATCGGCAATGCCCTTTGGCTTCAGGTCGGCTGGTGGGCATGCGTCTTGGGTGCACACGTTCAATGGCTTCTGCTCATTGTGCCGATCGGACTAGCTTTACACCTGCGCCTTTGTCAGGAGCGTAGCGCCGAAGTGCGTGCGCTTTTGCGCGTGGCACTTGCAGGGTGCTTGCTGGACACTCTGTTGGGCTTTGTGGGGGTGTTCAGCTTTGACCAGCGGCCCTTGCCTGTGTGGCTGGCATTACTGTGGCTGGTGTTAGCCAGCGGCTTGCGCCATAGCCTGGCTTGGACAGGACGCCCCTACTGGCGGGCGGCTCTGGTGGGCATGTTCAGTGGCCCGCTGGCATATCTGGCCGGTGCCAGGCTCACAGGTGTTGATCTGCCGATGGGGTACGTCGGCACAGGCCTGCTGCTAGCGCCGATCTGGGCGCTGGTCTTGCCCCTCGCCGTGCGGGTCGCGTCGTGGCGCTGAGCGGCGACAGCGCTCAGAACAGTAGCGAACGTGCTCCCAGCAGCGTGCCCAACGCTTGCGCCAGGTGAACGGCAAGCCACACACGACGCAGAACTTGCTCGGCAACAATTGCTTGTTCATATCGACTCCCCCGCATCCAGGTGTGCCAACAGCCTCTGGCCACGTAGCCACACCGCATCGCGCCGGGTCGACGACATGCCATCCAAACTGCGATAGACCAGTGCCAGTCGAGGGTTTTTCGACAGTAACTGGCGATGACGGATGAGGAAATGCCAATAGAGTGCATTAAACGGACAAGCGTCCTCCTCCACGGCGTGTTCGACTTTGTAGCTGCAAGATTTGCAATGGTCGGACATGCGCTGAATATAACGGCCGCTGGCGCAATAGGGCTTCGAGCCAAGGTAACCACCATCTGCATGCATCACCATGCCCAGTGTATTGGGCAGCTCGACCCAGTCGAAGGCATCCATGTACACGGCCAGGTACCATTCGCATATCGCGGGCGGCGCGATGCCGGCCAGTAACGCGAAATTACCGGTGACCATCAGTCGCTGGATATGATGCGCGTAGCCCAACTCCAGGGTCTGATCAATCACCTGGGCCATGCAGCGCATGCGGGTCTGCCCCGTCCAATAAAATTCGGGCAGCGATCGGTCGTTGCCCAAGTAATTCAGCGCCGCGTATTCGGGCATGCGTAGCCAGTAGATACCCCGCACAAACTCGCGCCAACCGATCAACTGGCGGATAAAGCCTTCGGCGGCGTTAAGCGGTACCCTCCCCTCGCGCCAGGCTCGGTCGACATCGTCACACAGCCGGCGCACCTCCAGCAGGCCGATATTCAGTGCTGCACTGATGCGTGCATGAAAAAGATATGGTTCGCCCTCAGCCATCGCATCCTGATAGTCACCGAAGGCCGCAAGACTGAACTCAAGAAAGTGCTCCCAGAGCTGCTGTGCTTGGTCATGAGTGACCGGGTAGTCAAAGGTATCGACTGCACCATAATGGTCGGCAAAACGCTCACGTACTAATGTCACCACCGCCGCTGTGATCGCATCATGAGCAAATTGTGCGGGAATTGGCCCGCGCAGACCACGCGGCAGTGGCTTACGGTTGTCGCCATCAAAATTCCAGGCACCTCCGGCAGGGCTGCCTTCAGGTTCCAGCAGCAGGCCACAACGCTTGCGCATTCCCCGATAGAAGTGCTCCATTCGCAAGTGCTTGCGGCCAGCGGACCAACGCGCGAAGGCTTCGCGCGAGCATAAAAAGCGGGTGTCACGATGCCACACAAGCGGCAACCCGGCATCACGTAACGCCTGTTCTAGCCGCCACTCGCCACATTCGGTTACATGCACCTCGTCTGCATGCAGTAACGCCTGCCACCGCTGTAGCTCCCCGGCGATACTACCGCTGTTGCCCGGCGTATCCAGTTGCTGGTAGTGCACATTCCAGCCTTGCTCGCGCAGGGCCTGAGCGAAATGGCGCATAGCGCTGAGTATCAGCACAATCTTCTGCGGATGATGCGGCACATAGCGTGCTTCACCCTCGACCTCAGCCATCAGCAGAACGTCGCGTGCCGGGTCCAGGGCGCGCAGCACCGCCAGGTCAAAAGACAGCTGATCGCCCAGCACCAAACCCAGGCGCCTCCCCTGCGCTACCACTGGCTGGTTAGCGTAAACGGCACCCGCAGCGGGGCAACAGGACCTGTGTGCTGACCGCACATTTCGTCGTGCACCTCATGCTGCACCAGCATGCACGGCACGGGAGGCACATCGACTAGCAATTGCCGCAACTCGCTGGTCGAACGCAGGCGCAGGATGTCGCCGTTCGCGTCGCACAAAGAACAGGGCCCGGTGTCAGTCAACACGCACAACACGTAAAAGCCCCCCTCAAGTGACAGAATTTCAAGCTCATTGATATCGCCAGCGCTCGCCGACTCGATCAGCTGCTTCAGGTTCATCGTGTGCCTCCGGCAAGCGGCGGAAGAACAAGGTTATCTGCCCAACCTCCACACCGAGTTTGCTCATGCTAGAGCGGTTAATGAGAGTGTCTTCGTCGATCAGGTACATCCAGTCATCCAGGTCCACCTCCCAGTGCCGCCCATCAACAGGCAGGTCCAGGCGGTAGCGCCAGCGCAGCGCATTACCCGCCACTTCACCGGTGGCCTCGCCAATTACGTCACCCGCGGTACCGCGCCAGTGACTGGGGCCGTCCGGGGTTAAGGTCCAGGTTCTCTGCTGGCTCGTACCGTCGCTGTACAGAAAGTGCTCGTCGAGGATCAGTCGTTCACCCTCATGGCGGGTGTCGATACGCACTTCAAAGCGCTTGACGACCTCTCCCGAGCGCTTCTGGTACATGCCCCAGGCATGCACAGGCCGAGAGAAAAACGCTACAAGGTCCAGGCGCGGCTGCTCTGCGGCGTAATGCGCCACGTCGACATTTCCGCAACTGCTCAGCAACAGGCAGCCAATCAACAAAAGCACTTTGTACATGTTTCAGTCTCCTCGCTCGTTCGTGGCCAGCCCAAGCAGGCGCTGGCGCAATTGCGAATCGCGGGCCCGGGGATCGAGCCAGATAGCGAAGAATGCGCGGGAGAAAGCCGGGTCAATGATTTCAAAGCTCAGTTGGCCATCGACATAGAAGCGGCAACCTCGGCCCGGCAGGTAAACCCCGGTGATGCTCATACCAGGCCGTACATCCACAAACGCTTCGCGCATCGCTTGTGACCATCTCGTCAAGGTCTCTGCGTTTACTGGTGTTTCAGCCAGGCGGCGCATTTCATCCACACTGGCCTGTACCAGCGTTTCCCGAGACAACGCCCGGTGGTAGATCAGCTCGAGGGCGAACGGCTCGTGCCAACTCCACGTGGAACCGGCGTTCCACAGGCGGGCGGTATAAAGGTGCAGACCGAACCAGGTGAAATCGCCGCTGCCAGCCAATCGCGCCCCTGACAACGAAGACCTCCAGTCTGACGATGCGGGCTGCGTTATTGTCATTAGAGCGGCCAAGGCGAATAGGCTGAGTGCTGAAGTTCTGCTTGCCATGTGCGACACACCGGGAAAACAAAATACTGTACAAGTATATTTCAATGTACAGTTTATAGTATAACTATCGGAAGAAAGGCTCAATTTCGCCTGACCCGGGAGCCACACTGCGGCAACCTCATGCTGGGAGCGCCATATGACACTGATCGCCGATCTATGTGTGGCAGCAAACGCTGTTGTCTGCGGAGCCAGCTAAGGCATTGTTCTTGCACTTTGCTCACAGTTGCTAGCGCGATGACGTAGTACAGGTATTCGCCGTCTCGCGCCAAGCGACCCACAGTAACGAGCTAGAGGCGCTCTCCCATGAACATGGCCGACGCCTGATCCGCATCGACTGCGACGCACGCGACGAAAGGGCGCTAGAGCAACTGGCTCGGCAAATCGGCGCAACTTGCAAGCAACTACATCTGGTGATCAGCACAGTGGGTGTGTTCCACGACATGCCGGCACGCGTCGAAAAAAACTCGCACAGCTTGACCTGGCCAGTCTGCAGGCCAGCTTCGCCACAAATGGGTAATTGCATTGATTTGACCACCTGTTTGCATTCGACTTGACCAGCCATTTGCATCGGATGTGAGCAGCGCACGGGTACGTCTTGACCGGCAGGAATCGCCCCATAGCTGCCCTTGGCGCGAGGCAGCTAACGGCCAGAAGCGAACATTTGATGCGCCCGAGAATTAGAGGGCGCGTTGGATAACAATCTGTCTTTGGCGGGCCCTAGGCGGCCATGCAACTCCCGGGCTGAGGGTCTGACCCATGCGCCTGCGAAACGGGCACTTATGCCTGCTTTTTACGCAAAATTTACGGAAGCCCGAGGTTGAGCATAGGATACTGCACGGCTCTAATTTCGTAGGCTAACCGTATGTCTCTCGCAGCAATGCGGCTTGTCGGCTTCATCTTAGGAGTTTTCCTGATCACTCTGGCAGTAAGCATGGCTATTCCCATGTTTACATTGGTAGTGTATGAGCGAGTTGATGAACTCGGCGCCTTTCTGTGGTCGAGCCTAATTACGTTGATCTGTGGGCTGGCGCTTATTGGGCGCAGGCGTCCAGAGGTTTCACAGCTGCGCCCAAGGGATATGTATTTCTTGACAACGGCGAGCTGGGTTGTGGTTTGCGCCTTCGCAGCCCTCCCGATGGTGTTCATCCGCCACATCAGTTACACCGACGCATTTTTTGAAACGATGTCAGGCATCACAACGACAGGCTCGACTGTCCTCACTGGCTTGGATACCGCATCCCCCGGCTTGCTGATCTGGCGCTCCATGCTTCACTGGTTGGGAGGCATAGGCTTCATCGGCATGGCTGTAGCTATCCTTCCGTTGTTGCGAGTTGGTGGCATGCGTCTCTTCCAGACAGAGTCTTCAGACTGGTCGGAAAAAGTAACGCCGCGATCCCATGTGGCAGCCAAATACATCCTTGTACTCTACCTGGGGCTCACGGGTGCTGGAGCACTAGCACTCTGGCTCGTTGGAATGACACCGTTTGAAGCGATCAACCACGCAATGTCGTTGATTTCTACGGGTGGATTCTCAACGTCGGATGCCTCACTCGGGCATTGGACGCAACCTGCAATTCATTGGGTTGCGGTGCTGGTCATGATCTTGGGTAGCCTGCCCTTCACCTTATATGTCGCGACATTGCGCGGCAATCGGCGTGCGTTACTGATGGATCACCAAGTACGCGGGTTTCTCGGGTTCTTGACTGTCACTTCGCTGGCTGTGGGTACGTGGTTATGCTTTCACAGCGAATACGACTGGTGGGACGCCGTTCGGATCGTGGCGGTAAACGTGACTTCCGTCGTCACGACCACCGGAATTGCTGTCGGTGACTACACACTATGGGGCAGTTTTGCCGTTCTGTTGTTCTTCTATCTGACCTTTGTCGGTGGGTGCTCAGGCTCGACGGCAGGCGGTCTGAAAATCTTCCGCTTCCAAGTGGCTGCTGTCCTGCTTGTTAGTAATTTGAAGCAACTGATTCATCCACGCGCGGTCATTCAGAAAAAATACAATGGGCATCCCATTGACGAGGAGATCGTGCGCTCGCTTTTGACTTTCTCGTTTTTTTTCACCATTACCATTGCCCTGATTGCGCTAGGACTGGCTCTGATTGGGCTGGACTGGACGACTGCTCTGAGTGGTGCCGCCACTGCTGTGTGCAACGTTGGACCAGGCGTGGGCACAATCATCGGGCCTGCCGGTAACTTCTCATCATTACCTGATGCAGCAAAGTGGCTGCTGACCATTGGTATGCTCCTGGGGCGACTGGAAATCCTGACGGTGCTAGTGATGGTGACCCCGGTATTCTGGAGGTATTAGTTGTTCAGGCTGAATTGCCTTATAGATATTGGACTCATCAAATTTCCGCTTCTGGCCGTTAGCAGTTCTCTATCAACGGCAGCTATGGGGCGGATAACGACGGTCAAGCATCGAACGTCACTATGGATGGTCAGACTTCCGTTTGTTCCGCCATTTCCAGGGCATCATCGACCTCGGTTCCCAGGTATCTGACGGTGCTTTCAAGCTTCGTGTGCCCAAGCAGAAGCTGGACAGCTCTCAGGTTCTTCGTCCTGCGATAGATCAGCGATGCTTTGGTTCGACGTAGTGTGTGTACCGTACATGGTTGGGTCCAGGCCAATGGCTGTCACCCACGCTTTGACTATTCGAGCGTATTGCCTGGTGGAAAGATGGTCTGAAGCGTGCAATCGGGTCGGAAACAAGAAGTCCTCGATGCGGAGGTGCGCCTGATGCATCCACGCCTCCAAAACCGTTCGAGTTTGCTCAGTGATTTCAAATTGCACTGGGTGCTGAGTTTTCTGCTGCATCACGATGGCCCGTGACGAAACATGCTGCCCATGGGCGATGTCTCGAACTCGCAGCTTGGCACGTAGCTTGCTGTCGATGGCCAAGTTGAAGAGCGCCAAATCACGCGTTTTCTCCGCGAGCTGGAGTCTGACCCGAATGGCCCAGATATCTCTGACTCGGAGCGGGGCTTTCTACCCGACAAGCTTTCCCTTGTTCCAAGGCTGATGGGTGTATCTAGCAACAGAGTTCATAGCTCGTCCTCCACGTTGAGGGAGGACAAGGGTGAATCAGTCACAACACTTGGTGGTCGCTATTCGACCCAAAGCTGCCCTTCGCGAAGAGAGGCTTGCGGCCAGAGCGGCCGGTTTAAATCGCATCTGCGATCTAAGTCGAAAACCACATCATAATTGGCTGACTGACTGGAACAACCCACGAACGACTTCCCTCAACCACCGATTACCACTGTCCTGATGATATCGGGCATGCCAATGCTGTTTGACCGTGAACCCCTCCACTTCGAACGGGCAGTCGGCCAGTGTCTGCCCAATATGCTGCGGCAAGGTCGCCAGCAGATCCGTCTTCCCAATTTTCATCCCCAACCCCAGAAACGCCGGCAGATCCCGCATAATCCGCCGCTCGATCCCAGCCCACGCCAATCCCGCCTCCAGCAGCTTCTGCCCTGTCCAGGCAATGATCTGCACATGCCCCTCGGCGCGGTAGCGCGCCAGGTTCATGCCTTTGCCCAAACGCGGATGCTGCGGATTGCTCAAACAAACCCAGTCCTGCTCGAACAGCACCTGCTGATACATCCCCCCACCCAGCCCAGGCACGAGGCCGATGGCCAGGTCCGCCTCGCCCGATTCCAGCGCGCTTTCGGTGTTGTCATTGATCCGCGCCGCCACCAGCCGGAGCCCGGCGCAGCTCCCTGGACGAGCGGCGCCTGACAAGCAATCCGGCCTGCACGGCCAACATTAGTGATGGGTACAGGGCCTTGAAGATCCGTGCTTCGGCAAACAGCACAAAAGCACAAAAGCACGTTCGCCACTCTAGACCCTGCCTCGCGCCATACTCAAGCTTGATCAGTCGAATTGCGTGCCTTTTTGAGTCAGCTCGACCTTGTACCCGTTGGGATCTTCAATGAACGCGATAGGTCCTCATACTCACTGAGCATCCCGCGCTTCAGGGTTCGGCGGATCGATGCGCTCGATATTCCCCTGGACCAACGCTCGCCCGGCAAACAGACCTCCCGATGTTTCCAGGGCAAAACGTTCGGCATCGCGTGTCCGCACCTCGTCGGTCACCGTGTAGGCTTCGAGCACCGACGCCCCCAGCGTCAGCACGGCCTGACGGCCGAGCAGCAAAGCGGACTCAAAGGTTTCCCGCTCGATGTAGTCGGCGTCGTGTTTGACGAGCTCCAGCGCGTGCTCGCAGTCAAAGGCGCGCACTAACACCTTCACCTGCGGGCAAAAGTGCCGCGTACTCTCGACGATGCGTGTCGCGGCTTTTTTGTCATTCACACAGACAATGATGGTGCGGGCGTGATGGGCCCCGGCAGCATGCAACAACTCATGGTGGGCACCATCACCGTAATAGACCTTGAAACCATAGGGCTCGACCGCGCGGATCACCTCCGGGTCCATATCGATGATTGAAAGTTTGGCGCCATGGGCGAGCGGCGCCTGACAGGCGATCTGGCCTACACGACCAAACCCTATGATGAGTACATGGCCTTGGAGATTCTGTGCGGGCTCCACACCGTCCATGGAAACCGTCCTGGTCCGCGCAAAACGGTTGTACAACACAAGGTTCAGCGGCGTAATGGCAATGGACATCACCACGATAGCCGTCATGTTGGCGTAGATTTCGGGACTGACAACCCTGAGCTTCAGCGCTTCGGCAAACAGCACGAACGCAAATTCGCCACCCTGCGCCATCAGCACGGCGCGGTCCAGCGCGTCGCCATGTTGGCTTTTCGCGAGGCGCGCGACCCCATAAATACACAGTGCCTTGACCACCATAAGCGCAAGGACGCCAGAGGTGATGAGCAACCAGTTCGTGCCCACCACCTGCAGATCCAGCGCCATACCGACGCCGAGAAAAAAGAGCCCCAGCAGCAGTCCGCGAAACGGTTCTATGTCAGCCTCCAGTTGGTGGCGAAATGTGGACTCCGACAGCAGCACACCGGCAACGAAAGCACCCATCGCCATTGAAAGGCCGCCGATTTCCATCAGCAGCGCTGCTCCCAGCGCCACCAGCAGCGCGGCGGCAGTCATCACCTCGCGGGCCCTGGTTTGGGCCAACACCCGAAACAGTGGGTTAAGCAGCCACAATCCTATGACCACCAATGCGCTCAAGGACAAGGCTGCGGTACCTATGCGCTGCCAAAGGGGTGAGGTGGGTTCAGGCATCGATGCAGTGGGTGCCAGAAATGCCACCACCGCCAGCAAAGGCACTATCAACAGATCTTCAAATAGCAAAATGGAAACGATGCGGTGGCCCCTCGGCTCGGTTAAGTCACCCCGTTCCGACAGAACTTGCATGACGATGGCCGTGGACGTGAGTACGAAACCGGCCGCACACACAAATGACACCTGCCAAGGGAAACCCATGGCCATGCCGACAAAGGTGAGCAGAACGGCACAGATCACCACTGCAGGCTGCCCAGCCCAAAGATCTGCGCACGCAGCTCCCACAGATGCGAGGGTTTGAGCTCCAGGCCAATCACAAAAAGAAACATCACCACGCCCAACTCGCCCACATCAATGATGGTGTGGGGGTCATTGATCAGCTGCAGCCCGAAGGGTCCGATCATCATCCCCGCCAACAGGTAACCCAGCACTGAGCCGAAGCCGATGCGCTTTAGCAGCGGCACGGCCACCACGGCAGCGGTGAGCAACGTGATGACACCCAACAACAGTCCTGCGTTGCCTTCAGCGGCCATGGCCTCGACCCTCAGCCCCTGTCAGGACCGGTTATAGAGAAAGTACCGGACGAATTATCGCTGGGCGTCTCAGCTCGCCAGGGATGCGCAATATCAACTGCATGGGGAAGCGGCTACTTTTCTTCCTGTGGAGCAACTGAAGAATCACCCGCCCGCAAGTCTGTCGCGGGCGGGTAGTCTTGGTGACGAGGGTTGTCCCCTTGCCTGCGCGGACCAGATGAAATCGCTGTGTCAACCCGAGCGAACCTCGATGCGGCGGCCACGTGCACGCTCTTCCTTGGGCAGTTCGACACGCAGCACACCGTTGCTGCATATGGCTCTGGCCTTCTCGGTAATGACCGGAGCGGGAAGCTGGAAGACGCGCCGGAAACTGCCGAAGGTGCATTGCCGGACGCGATAACGCCCATCACCCTGCTCCTGCTCGATGCGTTTTTCACCGCGAATGATTAGGGCATCGCCCCGCACTTCCAGATTCAGATCCTCCTTAACCATTCCGGGCACCTCGAGGCGAACGACGACCTGGTCACCATCCTCGTAAAGGTCGCCAGCCAGCAATCCCCAGTTCGAGGCAAGTGCCGGTGATGAAGTAGCATCCCCTGAGGCGTTCCTGCTCAGGTTGACAGGCGTGAAGCGCGTCAGGGCCTCGCTGGTGCGATCGCGAAGCTGCCGCCAGCCCTCCCCCAGCGTATGCCAGGTTTCCTCCAGGCCATGTTTGAGTTCAGCTAGTTTGTCCATGGGGTCGACCTCCACACACTCAAGGTCCTACTCGCTTTTCACGACGATCTTGCGCGGCTGGGCATGCGCATGCTTGGGAACGCGCAGGTTCAGCACGCCGTCGCGCAGCTCAGCGTCGATCCGGGTCGTATCCAGCTCGGAGCTCAAGGTAAAGGCTCGCCTGAATCGCGACAGCTGGACCTCGGCGTAGACGGCCTCCGACTGTTCGGACATCTGCGGCATGATCTCCCCTTCCAGCACAAGCGTGTCACCGTCCACGTTGACCACGAGATGGTCCTTGGGCACGCCCGGAAGGTCCGCAAACAATTGGATTCCGTTTTCGTCTTCAAATACATCGACACGCGGCAGCAGTGTTTGGGTTTCAGTTTCGCCGCGCACGACCGCTTGCTTGTCGTTCATGGTGATTCCTCCTTCAAACCGTTGCTGTTACTGAATGGCTATGCGCTTGGGCTGTAGCGCTTCGCGCCGCGGTAGCGAAATGCGCAGAACGCCGTCGCAACAGTGAGCCTCGACCTTGTCGGTATCGACCTGATCATTGAGGCTCACGGTACGCTTGAAACGTCCGGTATAACGCTCGTTGGCGTACACCGAGCAATTGCCCTCCTGCGCGCTACGCGCCGGCCGGCGCTCGCCGGAAATCGACAGCAACCCTCGGTGAATCTGCAGATCGAGGTCTCTCGGATCGACGCCAGGAACGAAGGCGTAGACCTCCATGCTGGACGGCGTGCTGGCTACATTGATGGCAGGAAAAGCGCCACTGGCCAAGGCGCGAATGCTGCCTGGGCGCCCGAGACCCGGTCCCAACACTTGTTGCAGTTCGCGCTGCAGCCTCTCGAACTCGGCAATGGGATCGCTCGACAGATTAAGAAGGGACTCGTACATGACAATCCTCCTTCCAGCTGACTGAAATGATCTCGAACAGGAGGTACGAAGCGCCCGGCTCCGGCCCCTGACGAATGGAATTATGTAAGCGATTTTGAGGTTTTCAATCCCCGGCTTGAACGAATATGGAATTACAGATTCCCACTCTTTTGCACGTTGAATCTTTGCCCTGGCGCCACGGGACACACTCGCTGTCACGCATGGCGTCCTAGGCAATTCGATCATCGCCCTCACGCAACAGCCAATAGGTCAGCCCCAGGGCCAGGGTGGCTCCAGCCAGCGCGGCAACTTTGGCCGGGCTGACATCGGGATCGAGGATCACGAACTTGCGGGACAGCGCGATCAACCCGATCAAGAGGACCGTCTTGACCTGAATGATGCTGTCACGGCGCAAGACCACGCGCGCGATGGAGTGTTTGAATTCCATCGCGATGCCGCCTGTGGCGAGGCAGCTTGAGCAGACGTACCAGCGCTAAGCTCCGAGGATCGGTTATGACCAAATGTCATCCCTTCTGCCTGGCGACAGCTGCTCGCACCGAAATATTCGTGATGCGTGGGCTTCCATCCCCATGCCCAAAGAAAGCCGATCCAGCAACAACGAGGAGATGATCAGGATTCCCCACGGCAGGCTCCAGGCGGTAGCGCGAGAGCTCCGCGAGCTGATTGTCGCCGATCATCCAGTGGCACCGGTCGCAGACGACGTCATCCTGCAGATCTTTTGCGTCAACGGCGAGCCGGCTTTAGCCGGCGCAGGTGCAGTATTCAACAAGGAGCAGGCGTTGAAAACCCGGCGCGAGATCCAGTTTCTGATCCCAGTTGATCCTACCGAGTTTGAGTGGCTGCGTGCAGCGGCACAGGGCCAGTTGCGGCTGATCCGCTCTCTTCGCGAAGAACTGACCGAGACCTATCGAATGTCGGGCACTGATGCCCTGCGCGTTCAGCTTGCCGAGCGGGATGCGCTACTGCGCTCGAAGTCGGGGAGCCTGATCCAGCTGGCAGCCGGGCTGCTTGGGTCGCTGCTGCGTGAGCTGCAAGGCCTACAGAATTAAGACAAACGGATGACCAGAGCACGGCTTGATGCTGCGGTCGATTTCGCAGACGCCCGCCTCAAGGATGCAGCCTACGAGCTGCGACAGATTGCGGACGCCCTATCCGCTAGCGCAGAGCCGATACCCTGATAGGAGAGCATTTGTACTCCACCCCACTTAAACCCTCCTCCCTTCTATTCAATGCTGCGATATGGCGGCCAAGGAATGCGTGTGGCTGAACAAAACCAAATCACTGCCTGGAAAGACATGTGCCTTCTGATGCTCACCGCCTTTTCGTCGGGACCGTTCGTAAAGTTCAGGCTTCCACACGATTGCGTCCCGCCGCCTTGGCGTGGTACAGGACCCGGTCGGCGGCTTCAATCAGATCGAGCTCCCGCCCATGCGATTCGATAGCATGGAGCGTGGCAACTCCGATGCTGACGGTGACTCGGCCAAAGGGACTACCCCGATGCTCCACGTCCAGGGCACTGATGCGTTCAATCACAAGTTTGGCAACCGTCAGGGCACCCGTTGCATCAGTGTTAGACAGGATGAGCGCCAACTCTTCACCACCGTAGCGTGCCGCCAGGTCGCCTGAGCGTTTGAGGCAGTGTTGCAGCTCCTGGCACGCTGCCCGCAGGCATTGGTCGCCGGCAACATGGCCGTAGGTGTCATTGAAACCCTTGAAGTGGTCTACATCAATCAACAACAGTGACAGCGGCATGCCTTCCCGCCCGGCACGCCGGGATTCGATCTTCAGTGAGGGGTTTCGGTACGAAGGTAGTGATGCCGGCTTGCTCGCAAGCAAGGATCTCCAGACCTTTGTAATAGCCTCGGTCGGCAACCACCATTAGCGATTCAGCCTCGATTTCTTCACGCGCTTGGTTCGCCATATTGCTCAGTTGCCCACGATCATTACCAACGTTGGTCACCTCATGGGCAATGATCAGATGGTGTTTGTCGTCGACAGCTGTTTGTACGTTGTAGCCAACCGTTCCGGTGCCTCGGCCGCTCGTGGCCATTGAGCGTGCATCTGGGTCTGTGAGGGAGATCTGCTGGTCTGGACTGTCGTGGAGCTGCGCCTCGATGTCCTTGAGTTTCTGCATCTGCTTTTTCAGTGTTTCGATTTTTTCTTTAAGCCGCTCGGCTTTGGCCTCGGCCACTTCGGGCGTTGCTCGATCCGCCGAATCCATCGCCGCCAGATATCGATCAATGCTCTGCTCGATCTGCTGAATGCGTGCCTTCACCTTGCCCTGAGTGAAGTTGCGGTCGCGATTATTGACGGCTTTGAATTTACTGCCGTCGATGGCGATGATCGATTGGGAGAAGAGATTGAGGTTACGACAAAGCACCACAAACTGGCGGCAGACGCTGCGAATAGCCTTGCCGTTATCCTTACGAAAGTCGGCGATGTTTTGAAGTCTGGAGCCAAACGCCCCGTCAGCCACATCAACTCGACGTTGCGCTCGGCCTCACGCTCAAGTCGGCGGCTGGACTGAATCCGATTGAGGTAGCCGTAGATATAGATCTTCAGCAACACCGCTGGGTGGTAGGCCGGACGACCAGTTGCGGCAGGATCGACGCCCTCAAAACCAAGTGCGCCCAGGTCGAGTTCATCGACGAAAACATCGACCACGCGCACTGGATTTTCTTCGGCTACGTAATCGTCCAGACACTCCGGCAGCAAGGTGACTTGCGTCCGAGCCTCACCTTCGATGAATCGCTTCATGATCGCCCCGCTACGATCTCGACGATCAGAAGGTTAGACAATCACTGGCGTTTTCACACAGCCTGGGTCGAAAGCGGTCAGTGGTCAGCGGCTGCTATCGACCCATAGCGGACATGGGGCAAACCGATGGGGGCCTCTAACCGCCAAACAAGCTGATAATTGTCAAGATTTCCTTTGTGTCAATAACGCAGAGTAAGAGCACTAAGGTTAGGATGATCGGCTCACTGTGCATAGTGTTTCCTCGCCGGAATGGCTTAGCGCGATGTGCTGGCTCTTCTATCCAACACTCTGAAAGTTAGTTGCACTGATGTTCCCCGCTCTTCATGGCTGGACAGCTGCGCTTCGCCGCCAAAACTTTGCATGATCTGTTTCACCATGATGAACCCAATACCCAGCCTGCCTTGCTTAGTGGTGTAGAAGGCTTTGCTCGCCATCTTTTCTTGTTGTCGTGACAATCCACCAGCGCTGTCGTCAATGGTGAGATGCAGCCACTGACGAGCTTCATCCAAACTAGTTTGGATGGTTAATGTTCCGCCCGTTGGCATCGCGTCTACGGCATTGGCAATGACGTTGTCGAGGATCTGCTGAAGCAGAAGCGGATTGCTGATTATCTTGGGGCAGGGCTGATTTCTGAACTCGACCTGAATTTTTGATTGACCCAGCTGCTGGCTAAAGCTGTTAAGCGTGGTCTGTACCATCTCCATCGGCTCCACCAGTTCCGCCTCTCCGCGTATGGGCCGCAAGCACAACAGTAATTCATGCAGCCACCGCGACATCCGATCCACCTGGCTGACAATATCTTCGATGTTCTTCTTCGCGGGTTTGCCCTCCATCTCCATCGCCAATTCGGCGCTTGAGCGGATGCAAGCAAGTGGGTTGCGAAGGCTATGGGCTAAGGCAGTGGATACCTCGCCCAGACCCACGTAGGTCTGGTTCGCTACGACTTGAGCCTCTTGTGACGCCAACAAGACCGAAGTTCGTCGAGCGATCCAGTAAATCCCGAAATAAAGAAGCAGACCGCCGATGGTGGACAGCCAGATTATCCAGTGCCCGCGATTGAGGCGTACAAGCAGATCAGATGGCTCCCTGTAGATTTCAACGACCGCCAGAATGGTCCCTGCGTCATCCACAATAGGGATGTAACTTTCGATGAAAAACTTTTTTGGAGGGTGCAAGAATTTCTGTTCGCTCCGGTCTGCATCCACTTTAGTGTATTTGGTGGAAACCCGATCTTTAGAATGGAATGCCTCATCAAGCTCGTGATTTTTAAATGTTTGTCCAACCAACTTTGGATTGGTTGACCAAGCCACAGTTTTGTGTGGGCAGTAGATGGAAATCAAGAGTGCGTCGGGTAGTTGCGAAAGATAAGTCAGGAACTCGGAGTTAATACGCTGCTTACTATGCTCATTTGCTTCTGGTGATTTTTCATAATGAGCAATTTCAAGAACATCTTCGATCTTCTTCCCCGCCATCCCATGATGACGTATCTCACCTTTTGCGATGGCTTGGATAAACTGTGCTGACAGCAAAGCATCGCGTTCCAGGCTTTCGGCTACTAAAAGATTTGTTGACATCGATCCCAGCCCAAAAGCCATGACGCTGATGAGAGCGAAACTGACAATCGAAAACCACCGCAAGAGATTGAATTGTTTAGTTGGTGCAATCGAATCAGAAATTCTACGGTCTAGTTGTTTAATCAACGCATCGATTGCTGGCATAGGGAATACACTTGATGGTGCTGCTGATCTAGTTGTAGCAGCTTCAACTACTCATTTCCGCCGTAGATGAAGGGTAAGCATTTTTTGTGCCAACAATGCGCTTCTATCTAACTTCTTGGTGGCGAGTTCACTGTGTATGACGCCGCCCCTGAGGCGGTGCACCTTGCAACCATTTCGCTAGAAAAACGTAAAGCAGGAATTGGGTATTACACCCCATTTTTGGGGGATTTCCCGTAGGTGTGGGATAGCGACTCCTCAAGACGCGAAAGATTTTCTTTTAGGATAAGAGTTCCGGGGGCATGTCCGCTTCTGGCCGTTTTCTGCCGGTCCTCACCGGCAGCTATGGGTTGTCGATTGCTGCCCTTCGCGATAGGCATCAATCGGCCAAAAGCGGAAATCCATGCAGGTAACTAGACTGACGCTAAGCCAGTAGCTTTTTTTGATCCAGGTCAACTGTCGCAAAGCTGCCAGCGCTAGTGTCTAGCTTACTTTTGCTACGGGTTGAGCAGATGACCAGGTTCCGGAACCATCAACGCACGTTGCTACGCATGGCCTTGGTGCTGTGGGTACTGGCGTTCGGGGTTGCGGCCAGCCATGGCTGCCTGTCCTGCTCAGAGCATGACCACGCACTAGCCCATACGGACGTCTCAGCCAGTCTGGAGGGGCATACGCACCAGTTGCATGCCAGCGGCTGTTTACAATTCTGTGACGACAGCGTATCCGCGCTCAAACTGGCGCCGAGGTACCTTCCGTTCGGCCAGGTCCTCAGGGTGCTCCTGCTCACGCTTCCCGTTCTCTTCCTGCCTGCCGTCATCCCTCCGCGCTTCGGCACACTCGCCATGCAACGGACTGCGCCGCCCCGGCCGCCGGCACGCCTGAGCTTCGTCCGCTTCAACGATTGACCCACCGTTCGTGCACCCGGGCTATCGGGCAAACAGCCTTGCTGCGCCTGCACGACCAGGTGCGGCTGCGCTTCATTTCACCCTTTGAAACACCTGGAGATCGCCATGCACATCACAATCAAATCACTTGTCGCCGCACTACTGATAGGCAGTCCGCTGCTTGCCGTGGCTGTCGACGAACATCACCCCGAGCAGGCTCCGGCGAAAGCCGAGAGCACGTCGGCGCCGCCCCAGGAGCAGGCCATGGCCGAACAGATGCAAAAGATGCAGGCCATTCACGACAGGCTTGCTGCCGCCAAGACCCCGGAGGAGCGCCAGGCGGCCATGCACGACGGCATGCAGGCGATGAGGGAAGGCCTGGGCATGATGCAGAACGGCTGCGCCGAAAAAGGTATGGGCCAGCACATGAAGATGATGGATTCGAAGATGATGAACATGATGATGCAAATGATGGATCAGCAGGCCGGCATGATGGGTTCGCACTCGGACATGAAGGGCATGCCCATGCAGCAACGCATGGACCAGCCGGCTCAGAAACCAGCCCAGTAATCACACGGCGCGGCTCCGGCCTTGGCCTGTAGGGCGCAAGCATACCCAGGCCAAGGTGGGGCTCCGCCCTGGAGAATACTCATGAACGTTTCGTCTTCATCCCATCAGCCGCCATCTTTCTGGCGCAGTAAGCCCGGCATTGCCCTGGGCATGTTGCTGGTCATTGCCTTGTTCTACCTAGCGCGTGAGCACTACGGTCATATCTCGCAGCTGTTGCCGTACGCGATCTTGTTGCTGTGCCCCCTGATGCACCTGTTCGGCCATCACCACGGCGGCCACGGCCATCATGGCGGAAAAGACAATGCCCCCAAGGATGATGAAAGAGGCTGACTTATGCACGGTAATGAAGACACACATTCATCACCTGGAACCGAAATCTCCTCCGGCAAAGTGAAAGACCCCGTCTACGGG
Organism: Pseudomonas sp. GW821-FHT10B02; assembly: GCF_059415665.1. Classification (NCBI taxonomy): domain Bacteria; kingdom Pseudomonadati; phylum Pseudomonadota; class Gammaproteobacteria; order Pseudomonadales; family Pseudomonadaceae; genus Pseudomonas; species Pseudomonas sp. GW821-FHT10B02. Next base: position 157,621 of record NZ_JBWKNR010000010.1, read on the forward strand.
ATGACGGCCAAAAGTGACAGTGCCCATCAACTGCTGCAGTACGCCGGAGAGTCCCACCGATTCTGCAGTGAAAAATGCCTGTCGAAGTTCAAGGCGGCACCGGAGCCGTATGGCGCCTCTGTGCCGGAGGAGACGAACAGCCTCCCAACGGCTGCAGGTGAAAGCTGGTACGCCTGCGCGATGCGCCCCGAGATACGTCAGCTCGGTCCGGGCACCTGCCCCAAGTGCGGCATGACTCTGGAACCGGTTCAGCCGGAGTTGGAGCAAGAAGAGAACCCTGAGCTGCGGGATTTCTCCCAGCGCTTCTGGTGGACGTTGCCACTGACCGTCATCGTTACACTGCTGGCCATGGGCGAGTATGCCATGAACCTGTCCCATGGCTCCACGCAGAACTGGGTCGAGCTGTTGATTGCCAGCCCGGTGGTGCTCTGGGCGGGTTGGCCATTCTACGTGCGCGGTGCGCTCGGTGCTCCAGTTTAGCTCCAGGGTCGATGGGCGCGATCCCAGGCAGCCTGATCAGCTCGATTAGCCCGATAGCTCCTTGGCCACCATTGCGTCTGATCTCACGGCTAATGGTAGAGGCCGCTCGCCTAGGCGTCACTACTCACAGCCTCTACAAATGGGTAAAGGCTGTCACCCCGAGAAGTCGGAAAAGCAGGCCAGCGAATTACTAGGAGCCATGAGCGAAATCCTGCGGCTTAGGGCCCAGATGCGCCGCCTTGTAGAAGAGCGAGACATCCTAAAAAAAGCCGTACGGTACTTTGCTAGGGAGCCCGAGTGAAGTACCGCTTCATGAACGAGCATCGCCATCAGCATGCAGTTGCCACCATGTGCAGAGTGTTGCGAAGGCATGTACATCATTGCCACAGGGGCAGACTTTAGAGAGTTAATTGCTACGCTGTAGTGACTTGTATAAATCCATATGTACCAAGCAGGAACATCGCATGCCCCGGCACGGCGACACTACACAGCAGCCAAGCTGACCAGCTCCCATCGTTCGGGGGATTCATGCCTCCGCTTTTACTCGCCGATTATGACCACATCCCACAAGCGCTCTGCATGAGCGTTCCTCCGGACGCTCCTACGAACCAGTAACGGATCAAAGCACTACACACCGCAATGCTTTTATAAGCCAGGCTGGCCAAAGGTTTCTTTCTGCCAGGCTCGTTGCAACAACTTCGTGACTTCATCGTCTGAGGTTTGCGAAAAATCCGCATACCAATAACCGATTGAAACCAGCCATTGAAGTGTCAGCGGACAGATCACCTCATCAACTTCACCCCGTAGTTGCTCCACCGTCTCCAGCGGGGCCACTGGAACAGCAACAACAATACGACACGGCGCATGGGTACGTACCGCATGAATTGCGGCTAGCATCGAGGTGCCGGTTGCCACTCCATCGTCAATGAGAATCACGACTTGATCTTTCAGATACAAGGATGGCCGGTTACCTCGATATACCTGCTCGCGACGCAGTAACTCTTGTTTTTCCCGGGCGAGAACAGCACCGAAACTGGCTTCATCGATCGGGTGAGCGCGTAGCGCTTCTTCATTCATGATCTGCACACCGCCACTGGCAATAGCGCCCATCGCGAACTCAGGTTGTGATGGAAGGCCCAGCTTGCGGACCAGCATCAGGTCCAAGCGAACATTCAGTGCACAGGCAACTTCGTACGCCACTGGTACACCGCCACGCGGCAACGCGAGGATTATCACGTCGTCTCGATTTGCGTATTTAAGCAGTGGTTCAACTAGTCGGCGTCCGGCCTCGACCCGGTTCACATAGGTGCTTTGCGGGGAAGGACTGTTCGTCATTGAAATCTCCTGCGGCGATGCTGCCCTTACATACGGCTTTTGCCAGCCTTTTACCAGGCTGAATGGGCTGTCGTTACAATCCAGCCTGCTCCGTTTCATCCGTTCAGGGTTGATTTTGATCAAATGTGGAATGACAGGCCCTCGTTCTCAAGGCACGTTTACAGCAGAAGTTGCCTACTTAACTTATGTCAGAAAATCACACAGCCTCTTCGCTATGCTTATTGGCGACTCCGCCGGCTCCCCTGCCCCCCTTCGTCGGGCCAGGAGCTGCGGCATCGGCTATGTATCGACCTTACCGGAGATTGCCATGTCGCCACTTCCCCAACGACTGCGGGTCTATGACAGCGATGAACTGGCGGGCGTATTGCAAGTGATGGCGCGCCAGGCTGCGGCATTGCTACCAGCCACACAGACTGTATTGATTGGTATCCAACGCCGTGGTGAGCCGCTGGCGCAGCAGTTACAGCATTACCTAGCGCAAATGACCGGCGGGCCAGCCCTGCCGCTCTACCCGGTGAAAGTCAAGCGATACGCCGATGATCTGACCGTGCTCCACGACCATGCGCAGCTTACCGAAAATCCCGCCCTGAATACGCTGGATCTTGCCCATACCACCGCGTTGGTAGTTGATGACGTGTTGTACGAAGGTCATTCGCTGCTGCGTACCTGCGCTTATCTGGCGCAACTCGGCGTGCGTCGTTTGCACACGGCGGTATTGGTGGACCGGCATGTATGCCATCAGCCGATCCGTGCCGATATTGTCGGGATTCACCTGCAGGTGGCTCCCCAGGACATCATCGAATGCAATGTCCCTCCCTATGAGGCTGAATTCTGCATAGAAATAGTGCGCCATGGTGTCGTCTACTGAACCACGGGTATCAAGCAAGCGCTTCCTTCGACAGCTTTACGGCGAGCACGCTACATGTTGCCTGGCCAACCACTCGCTCCGTGGTATCTCCAATCAGCTTTGCCCATCGCTTGGGTTGCACCACACCCATGACCAGCACATCGATCGCCAATGCCTCGACTTGCTCCATAATGATGGGCACGGGGGCACCTTGCAGAAAGTACCGATGCGAAAGGGAAATACCATGTGCGTCTGCCAAGGCATCAAACGGCGCTTGTAGTGCTTCGCGCAAGGGCTCGATCCAGGGTTTGGCGAGACTGGCATTGGCCAGCAGTGGAGCAGGCAGGTCGTACACGGACATAAGATTAAGTTCCCCCGTGCACTGCAATGCCAGGCTCTGGGCCGTGCGAATCAGTCGCTGATTGAATGCTTGCTGCTCCGCCCCAGGGTCAGAGACATCCACGGCAATCATAATATTGCGCGGCATCGCTGGAGCATTGGGCGCAACGAAGTGGATCAGCCCGTCATAGTGACGTAATAAAGCGTTGTCAAGCGATGAATGGAAGGCCCGCGCGAGCAACGATGCTGGATGGCATCGAGTAATTACCATGTCTGGATTGAATTCTGTGATGTAGTCCAACACCAGGCGACCCGCATCCTCGGCCTGCATCACCACGCAGGTCAGTCGCACGCTATCGTCTCGCTGCTCCTCCATCAGGTCGTTCAAAGACTTATTGAAATGCTTGAGTGAGGCCTCAGCTACTTGTGGGTATTGCAGTTCATGGTGCAAGCGCAGTTCAGCGGGCTCAAACACCCCCAACACTTGAAGTGCCGCTCCACTGGCTTTGGCTAGCGATACTGCCCGATGCAGTGCAGCTGATCTCGGATCGACCTCTTCGAGGATCAACAATAGCTGGCGGTACTGGCTCATTCGCCACCTCCTGCGAGGGAATACCCCGAACAATACAATTATCGGGGCTTGTACTGCGTTCCTCTTGATAAAAATCAAGGCTGCGCAAGCTGACAAGGTCACGCTGAATACATACCCCCGCATTGCAACCAGCCCCATGCTCGCTGGAGGTCACCATGAAAACCTTCTCACGACTGCTACTGATCTGCCACCCAGAACTTCATGCATCCGTGGCCATGACCCGCGCACAGGCGTTGGCCAAAAGCACCGCAGCAACGCTGCACCTGGTAGTTCTCGGTAAGCTGCCTTCGCGGGTTACCACGCTGAACCATGCCTTGCACCGCAGCGCCCACCAACAAGAACAGCAACGCTCCCAGGCTTGGTTGGACGAACAGGTGCATGAACTACGCAATCTAGGTATCAAGGCCTATGCTGAGGCAGTGGATGAGGATGATCCGCTGAACGACCTTATGCGCCTGGTACGGTTGCATCATATCGATATGATCATCAAGGACATCACCTATGAGACGGCCTTGAGCCGTGCCCTGCTCAAACCGCTTGATTGGCAACTGTTACGCCAATCCTCAATACCCTTGCATCTGGTGGCCCACGCCGAGCACCAGCTACCGACCCGGGTACTTGCAGCGGTGGACTTGTCCCAGGATGACCCCGCCATGGAGCAACTCAATACCCGGATCCTCGAGTCGGCAAAAGCAATGGCACAGCAGTGCAAAGCGCAATTGCACTTGCTGCAGGCCTACGACTGGAGCCGAAGCTTTGTCGCCTATGCCGCTGGGCCCATCGCGTGGAGTGAGCAACTGCTGGATCAAATGACCGGACATGCCAACGAGCGCATGCATCAGCTCGGCGCACGGTTCGGCATTGAAGCAGGGCATCAGCACATGATCAAAGGCCCGGCAACCTGTGTCATCAGTGACTATGCCAACCAGAACGAATTCGATGTAGTGGTGATGGGTACCCTTTATCACGAAGGGATCACCAGGATTGTCGGCAGTACGACAGAGCAGGCGCTCTACAAGCTGCGCTCCAGCATCCTGGCGATCCACAGCTAATCTGTCAGTGGAGCCAAGCATGAATAACAGCCGTCCACTCTTGTTTGCCCTGCAGGGCAGTGAAGCCTATGCAACGGGTGTGGCCAAGCGGCTCGGGTGGCAGTTGGCGTCGCACGAAGAACGCGATTATGAAGACGGCGAGCACAAATGCTGGCCAACAGCGACGGTCAATGGCTACCGGGTCGTGCTGATCCATTCACTTTACAGCGATGACCGACAGAGTGCCCATGACAAGCTTTGTCGCCTGTTGTTCTTTTGCAACGCGCTCAAGGATGCTGGTGCCTGCCAGGTGAAGGTTGTAACCCCTTACCTGTGCTATGGACGCAAGGACCGCCGGGTAGAAACCCAGGACGCCACCATCACTCGCTACGTAGCGGCCATGATGGAGGCCTGCGGCGTGGACCAGCTGGTCGCGCTGGATGTCCATAATCCGTCGGCCTTTGATAATGCTTTGCGCATCCCGGCGTGGAACCTGCAATGCACGGAGTTGTTCGCGGCGCATTTCGCGTCGATTGTCGGCAACGCACCGGTGGTGGTGGCGTCACCGGACACTGGAGGCATCAAGCGGGCCGAACTGTTTCGCCAGGCCCTTGAACGCCTGCTGAAACAACCGGTAGGCGGCGCCCTGATGGAGAAGCATCGTGATCAAACCTCCCTGACAGGTACGCACCTGGTTGGCAATGTATCAGGTACCACTGTCATCGTTTTTGACGACCTGATCAGCACCGGCCAAACCTTGATCCGTGCCGGCCAAGCTTGCCGCAATGCTGGCGCCGCTCGCCTGTTCGCCGCCGCGACCCATGGCTTATTCACAACAGGCAGCCAATTATTCGACACCTCACTGTTCGAGCGCATCGTAATCACCGATAGTGTGCCGCCCTTTCGCCTGCAGTCAGCCGGTATGCACCCTCAGCTTGAGGTACTCGAGAGCACCGCACTAGTGGCAAAGTTACTATTGCAAGGAGCCTGATACAGTTCGTCTGCCCCACGCACTATGTATCAGTACCGACCTGAACGTTGCCCCCATCTGTTGTCGCCAGACCTGCTCCTTTTTGAATAAAGCGTAGCTAACGTCGGTCCAGGTAGCGGAATAGTTCTTCTTCTTGGTTGAAATGTAGGCTGACCAGCGTGTCCAGACGAATCAACTGATGCTGGATGGCATCGGCGGTCACGGAGGGAGGGCTAGTGCCGAAATCACTGCTCATGCGAACCAGTAACTGGATCAGCCGGAAAATCTCTCGATGCGTGTGGCTCATGGCGAACAATGGGTCCTCCCCCGGCAGGCTTCGGCCCAGCAGCGGGTACAATGTACGTTCATCATCGCGCTCGTGGCGGACCAGCAACGTTTGAAGCGCCTCGACCAATGTGCGCAGGTCAGCATGAGCCTGATCGGGGGGCCGAAGGGCGAAGTCGCGAGCCATTTGGCGAAGAGTGCTCAATACACCGGCCAACTGCTGGTGCTCGCTCTGCAACTGGTCGATGTACTCCATGGCGATACCTGCCCGCCTGCGTCCTTGGAGGGGCCCCAGGGCCCGCAAGGCATTGAGAATGATCGCTACATCGATGCCTTCCTGAACCACCGCACCAATCAAGGGAGGCAGGTAGCCCACTGCAGCGACGATCATGGCCAGCGCTGACAGGCCCATTCCCACCCACACCCCTTGCCGGGCGATATGAACAGCATGCCGGGCAATATCCAGTGCTTCGACCAGACGATCCAGGCGATCGACAAGCAGCACCACGCCGGCTGCCTGCACAGAGGCCGTCACTCCGCCTGCACCCATGGCGATACCCACATTCGCAGCTGCCAACGCCGGCGCATCGTTGATGCCATCACCGATCATTGCAGTACTGCTGATGCGGCAACCTTCCTGCACAAGCCGCACTTTGTCTTCGGGGGTCAAGCCAGCACGAAGCTCGTCGATTCCGGCCGACAAGGCAACCATCTCGGCAGTTTGCAGGCGATCACCGGTGAGCATGACGATCCTGTCGATGCCGCGCTGGCGCAGGCGCCGCAAAGTCTGGGGCGTTTCCCTGCGCACCTCGTCGACAAACCTCAGTAAACCCGCCAACCGCCCCTGTACAGCAATAAAGCTACCGCTGCAGGCCAGGTAATCCATCTGACTCAAGCAGGCTGCAGCCCAGTCGCTGACCCCAGCCTGCTCTTGCACATACTCCAAAGCCCCCAGACGCACATGCTGGCCGTCCACCTCGCCGCATAGTCCCTCCCCTGGGCTTTCCTGCACCCGTTGAGGTTTTATTAGCGGCAAATGATGCTCATGAGCGGCATCGACAATAGCTCTGGCAATCGGGTGGGTGGACGCCTGGGCCAGCGAAGCGGCAAGCCCTAGCAGATGCAGTGGCTCGTCCTGGCCATTTACCTCGATCGCCTGCAGGCCGGCATGGCCGCTGGTCAGCGTACCGGTCTTGTCGAGAAACACCTGCTCGATACCCGCCAGGGATTCCAGGGTCAGGCCATCCCTGATCAAGATCCCCCGCCGCGCCGCGCGGGATATACCCGACAAAATGGCGATCGGCACAGCCAGAATTAGCGGACAGGGAGTGGCAACCACCAGTACCGCAAGCACCCGTAAAGGGTCATCACTTAAAAACCAGGCGAACCCGGCGGTCAGCAAGGTCAATGGGATAAACGCCAAGGCATAGCGGTCAGCCATGCGCACGAAAGGCGCTCGCGACTGTCGCGCAGCCTCGGCCAGGCGCACGATACCGGCATAGGTACTTTGGGCCGCCGTATGCGTGGCGACCAGCAGGAACGGGGCGCCGGCGTTCGTGACCCCACTGAGCAGTTGCTCACCGGCATGGCGCGTGACGGGCAATGATTCACCCGTCAGGGCAGATTCATCCAGGTTGGCGACAGGGCTCTGCAATCGGCCATCCACCGGCAGCACCTCACCCAGCCGGACCAGTATCGTCTGCTCTGGCCTGACTTGCTCCACGGGAACCTCGCGTAGCCCATCGGCTTCCTGGATCGAGGCGTAGCGCGGCGCTCGCTCAATCAGGGCCCGCAACTCACGCTCAGCGTACTGCTTGCTGAAGGACTCCAAGGTTCTTCCGGTTGCCAGCATGAGGGCCACAACCGCCGCCACGAGCATCTGCTCCAGGGCAAGGGCGGCGGCGATCGACAGCAAAGCGATCAGGTCTACCCCTGCTTCTTTTCGAGCCAGGCGCTGAATGATTTCAGTCATCAGCACCGCCCCCATCAAATAGCTTCCAGCCGCCCAACTGATCGCGGCCCACTCCTGGTGCTGCGCAACGTAGGCACCTGCCCCGGCCATCAAGGTCAAGGCACACACCGCCAACAGCAAAGGGTTGTGCCATTTGTCGAGCACAACACGCCAGCGTTGCGCTTTCATTGTAGAGGCTCCAATGGCGGCGTCGGTTGTCTGCTACTTGTGTTTACTCTGCTTCTTCAGCCGTTGAAGCTGCTCGTTGTTCTGGTTGGCAATGCGCAGCGCCTCAGCAGCCATCGCCTCTACCCTCTCGAGTCTATTGTCAACCTGATCCGCCCTGAGTCTCGCCGTCGCAGCATTCGCTTCTGCAGACTCCAGACGCGCATCGATTTCCTCGGCGTTTCGATGACTACAACCGGAGGTGAACATCAGCAAGAGGGCATAGAGCCCTATCAGCAAGAACCTATACATGATGATGCCCTCACGTGACAGGTACATAGCATATTTTTCCCGAGTATCTGTCACTGTGCGCCCACGCATCTGATTTTTGTCAAGCCGACTGGGCCTTGGCTACGCAATATCGACCCTATAGCGGGTTTGACCTAAGTCAATCGCGGCCAGGCAAGAGCGGGTAAAAACTTGATTAAGGGCAACTTGCTCATACCCCTTTCCGAGGAAGCAGGACACCATCATGAAAGACCTGAACCTTCGTAAACTCGTTCTTGAAGAGCTGGAGTTCCAACCTGACATCAACGCGGCCAATATCGGTGTAACTGTCGAGGATGGCGTTGTGACGTTGTCAGGCCATGTCAGCAGTTATGCCCAGAAAATCGCCGCTGAGCGCACGGTCAAGGCGATCAAAGGCGTACGGGCCCTCGCTGAAGAAATCGAGGTCAGGCTGAACAAAGGTGAAGGCACGGCGGATGACACCATTGCCAACCGCGCGTTGAAGATCCTCGCCTGGAGTTCGGACGCCAATGTGGACGCAATCAAGGTCACTGTACGACACGGCAGGATCACCCTTGAGGGCGAAGTGGACTGGCAGTACCAGAAGGAAGTGATGGAACACGCCGTATGGCGTTTGTCGGGTGTGGTTGGGGTGGACAACCTGATTACCCTGCGCCCGCGGGTTAATGTGGCCGATATCCAACGGAGTATCGAGGACGCGCTCAAACGCAGCGCCGAGGTGGATGCCAGTCATATTCGAGTCAAGGTCAATGGCGACGTGGTACGGCTCGAAGGCAAGGTTCATCTGTTGCGGGAGCGGCAAATCGTGGAACGGGCCGCCTGGTCAGTACCGGGGGTAAGAAAAGTCGATGACTACCTGTTGATTGCCTGACTCGACGGGGGCGAAGCCGGCAAACAAACCCGCCCACCGGCTCTTTCGCCTCAGGAGCACGACCATGAATAAAGATCAGCCATGGAAGCTCTATTACCTGGCGATCGCACTCGCCGTGCTCGCCTTCATCCAGTTCGGCCTTTTCACCCGCCCGACGATACAAGCCATACCGTACAGTCAGTTTCTGCAATTGCTGGAAGAGCAAAAAGTCAGCGATCTACGGGTCGAACAGAATCGCATCGTCGGAAAGCTGGTCGTTCCCATCGATGGTCATGATCAGTTTTCCACGGTGCGCGTCGCCCCGGCATTGGCCGAGCAACTCGGCCGTGCGGGCGTCACCTTCACTGGCGCCTCCGACCGCTCCAGCACCGGGCCACTGCTGGAATGGCTGTTGCCATTGGTCATTATGCTGGTGGTTTGGCATTTCCTATTGCGTGGGCTGGTCGATAAGCAAGGGCTAGGAGGCTTCATGACCGTGGGTAAGTCACGGGCCAAGGTATACGTTTCGCACGATACCAAGGTGACGTTCGCCGACGTGGCAGGTATCGACGACGTCAGGGACGAGCTGACTGAAATCGTCTCGTTCCTGAAAAACCAGGCGTGGTACTCACGCCTTGGTGCCCATGTTCCCAAGGGCACGCTGCTGGTCGGCCCACCCGGCACTGGCAAGACGCTGGTTGCAAAAGCCATCGCAGGCGAAGCGGCGGTTCCATTTTTCTCGATCTCCGGTTCGGAATTTGTAGAAATGTTCGTTGGCGTCGGTGCCGCCCGTGTACGTGATCTTTTCGATCAGGCGAGAAAGGCCGCGCCTTGCATCATCTTCATCGATGAACTTGACGCATTGGGGAAAATGCGCGGTATCGGCGCATTGGGCGGCAATGATGAGAAAGAGAAGACGCTCAATCAGCTGTTGGCGGAGCTGGACGGTTTCGATCCACGCGAGGGGGTGGTTCTGCTGGCGGCGACCAACCGCCCGGAGGTGCTGGACCCGGCGTTGTTGCGGGCGGGGCGTTTTGACCGGCAGATATTGATCGACCGCCCTGACCGTAACGGCCGCCAGGCGATTCTCAAAGTTCATCTGCGCAAGATCGTCTGTGCCCCTGGCCTGGACTGCGAGCGCATTGCAGAAATCACCCCTGGCTTGACCGGTGCCGATTTGGCCAATCTGGTGAATGAGGCTGCTATTGTCGCCACGCGCCGCGCCAGTGACAGCGTCGAACTCCAGGACTTCACCGTCGCTGTCGAGCGCCTGGTGGCCGGGATAGAACGCAAAAGCAACGTGTTGCGCACTGATGAGCGCCAGACCGTGGCATACCATGAAATGGGACATGCCCTGGCCGCAAGCAGCCTGCCGGCGATGGACCCGGTGCATAAAGTGTCAATCATTCCCCGCGCTGCAGGCTCGCTGGGTTACACCCTGCAACGCCCCACCGACGATCGTTTTCTGCTCAGTCGCCAGATGCTCAAGGACCGCATCGCAGTATTAATGGCTGGGCGTGCCGCCGAGGACTTGGTCTTCGGCCAAGTCTCCACGGGAGCCGCCGATGATCTGGGACGTGCCACTGATATTGCCCGCCAATTGATCACACGGTTTGGCATGAGCGCTGAACTCGGCCAGTCAGTGCTGGAGCGTCAGCAAGCCACCTACCTTGGCGACTCAATCCACAAGCATATGGACAAAGACTACTCGGAACAGACCGCCCGCGAGATTGATCTGGGCATCCGTGCCTTGCTTGACGAGGCCTACGGCAGAGCCAAGACGCTGCTGGCACAACGGCGCGCCGACCTGGATGCCGGAGCCCAACTGCTATTGGCAAAAGAAACCATCACCCCTGAAGAGTTTCCCGCGCTGATGCCAACACAATCGAAAGCACCTAAAAATCAATTGCTTGATAAGCAGGGTTGATCTGTCACTTGAACCTTCATCGCGGGCTAAGCCAACAGTCGTCTGGCGTGCCCCCGGCGTCAAACAGTGCCCGCAGGTGTCCATTGCCAGTTCGTCACTTCAGGCATGTCTTCACCATGCTCGATCAGATAAAGCTTGTGCTTCTCCAAGGCCGACCAATAGCGCGCCCTTGCCTGCTCCAGTCGGTCGTGCAGACGCGGTACCCGTTCGAAGACATCCAGCACCAGCTGGAAGCGATCCAGGTTGTTGATGACAGCCATATCGAACGGCGTTGTCGTTGCCCCTTCTTCACGAAAGCCGCGCACATGAAAGCGCTCGCTGTTTGCGCGCTTGTACACCAGTCTGTGTATCAAGGCCGGATAGCCATGAAAGGCAAAAATGACGGGTTTATCCTGGGTAAACAGCGCGATGAATTCGTGGTCAGGCAACCCATGCGGGTGTTGCTGCGACGGTTGCAGCACCATGAGGTCGACGACATTTACCACTCTGATACGTAAGTCGGGCGCGTACTCGCGCAACAAGGTCACGGCGGCCAGTGTTTCCAGCGTCGGCACATCGCCCGCGCATGCCATTACCACATCCGGGTTATCGTCGTCCTGGCAGGCCCAGTCCCAACGGCCAATGCCCCTCTGGCAATGGCGGGTCGCCGCGTCAATGTCCAGCCATTGCCATTCCGGTTGTTTGCCCGCCACGATGAGGTTGATGTAGTTGCGACTGCGCAGACAATGATCGACGACAGACAGTAAACAATTGGCGTCGGGCGGCAGATAGATCCTTGCAATGTCGGCTTTCTTGTTAGCCAGCAGATCGAGGAAGCCAGGGTCCTGGTGCGAAAAACCATTATGATCCTGGCGCCAGACATGGGAGGTAAGCAGGCAGTTGAGCGAGGCAATGGGCTTGCGCCATGGCACTTCGGCAGCAATTTTCAGCCACTTGGCGTGTTGAATGATCATCGAGTCGACGATATGAATAAAGGCCTCATAACAGGACAGCAAGCCATGCCGTCCAGTCAAGACATAGCCTTCGAGCCAACCTTCACATACCTGTTCGCTCAGTATCTCCATAACCCGGCCATCTGGAGCCAGGTGGCAGTCGTCGGAAGACAGCAGGTCCATCCAGACCTTGGCCGTGATTTCATAGATGGCATCCAGGCGATTGGACGCTGTTTCGTCGGGGCCGAAGAGGCGAAAGTTATGCGCTACGAGGTTGTTTTTCATCACATCGCGCACATAGGCGCCGAGCACACGCGTGGCCTCGGCACGTAAGCGCCCTGGCGCCTCAAGACGTACCGCGTAAGCGCTGAAACACGGTAAGTCCAGTGCGCGAAGCATCACGCCACCATTGGTGTGGGGGTTGGCGCTCATGCGTCGACGCCCTGTGGGAGCCAGCGCTGCGATCTCGGGCAGCAGTGCGCCATCAGGGTCGAACAACTCATCGGGACGGTAGCTTTCCAGCCAAGTCTGAAGCTGTAAAAGGTGCTGTGGTTTGTCGAGCCCGGCGAGCGGTAGCTGATGGGCGCGCCAAGTGCCCTCCACCTGAAGGCCATCGACGAACTTGGGTCCTGTCCAGCCTTTTGGCGTGCGTAGTACCAGCATCGGCCAAGCAGGTCGCTCCAGCGGTTGCCCCGTGTTGGCTTGCCGTGCCATGCGCTGGATCTCGCGGATCTTCTCCAGGATCGTATCCAGTGTTCTGGCCAACGCTCGATGAACCTCCAAGGGCTCCTCGCCTTCGACGAAATAGGGATCGTAACCATAGCCATACAAAAGGCTGGACAGCTCGTCTTCGCTGATTCTGGACAGCACTGTCGGGTTGGCAATTTTGTAGCCATTGAGGTGCAGAACAGGAAGAACCGCGCCATCCCTGGCCGCATTGAGAAATTTGTTGGAGTGCCAACTGGCTGCCAGCGCGCCCGTTTCGGCTTCGCCATCGCCAATGACACACGCCACGATCAGGTCAGGATTGTCGAATGCGGCACCATAAGCATGTGCCAGCGAGTAGCCCAACTCGCCGCCTTCGTGAATGGATCCCGGGATTTGTGCAGAAACATGGCTGCCGATACCATACGGCCAGGAAAACTGCCGGAACAATCGATTCAAACCCAAGGTGTTGCGTTCCACTGCCGGGTACAGCTCTGTATAGGTACCTTCCATGTAGGTCTGGGCCACGATAGCCGGGCCGCCGTGACCTGGGCCTGCAATAAACATGATGTTCAAATCGTGTTGCCTGATCAGGCGATTCAAATGGGTATAGAGCAGGTTCAACCCGGGCGCTGTACCCCAGTGGCCCAGCAGCCTGGCCTTGATGTGGCTCAGGTTCAGGGGCACTTTTAACAGCGGATTGTCCTTGAGGTAGATTTGTCCGACCGTAAGGTAATTTGCGGCACGCCAGTAGGCGTCCAGTAATTCCAGTTCTTCAGTGCTCAGTAAATCCTTCATGATCAACCTCTATGCGCCTGGTTTACTGCCAATCCAGCCAAAGGACAATCAGCTTCCTGCGTTGACGGTTACAGCCCTAAAGGTCCTGGGCACGAACGTCGTGTTCATCATGAACTTGTTGGCGAGTCAGCCGCGCCAGCCTATTCAGGTCATCGGCAAGTAAGCCGGCTAGGTCATCAGCCGTCGCTATTCCCACCAGTAGCCCTAAGTCGTCCACGATGGGGATCCTGCGTATGTTCTCCATGCATAGGGTCTGGATGACAAGGGTGGGAGCGTCCTGCTCCCAGAGCGACCTATGATCCGTCTGCTATTTGCCGCTCTTGATCGGAATAACTTTTTCCGGCTGAATCGCTTCGGCGCGTTTGGGCAAACGCACCTGCAGCACGCCCTTGGCGAACTGGGCGTTGATCTTTTCGGCATCGACCTCACGCGGCAACTGGAACACGCGCTCGAAGCTGCCATAGTGGCGCTCGGAGAGGTGGTATTCCTTGCGCTTTTCATCGACTTCTTCCTGTTTTTCCCCGCGGATGACCAAGTTGCCATTGACGAGTTTGATCTCGATTTCCTTGTCGTCCACACCAGGTAGCTCGGCACTGATTCGGTACTCTTCCGCCAGTTCGCTGATATCCATCGCAGGCAGGCCATGAGTGAACAGATCACGTCGCCAGAAAGGTTCGAGATCAAATGGCGTGTGGCTGAAAGGCATACGCAGTGGTCGACGCCCGAAGTCTTCAAACAGACTATCGATCTGACGCCGTAACTGCTGGAACGGACGCCACAGCTCAGCGGGCTCGGTGCTCGACGGCACCGCTTTAGCAGACTGGCTGGAAACAGACGTCACAGGTACTTTTTTGGCTACTTCGGACATGGTGACCTCCTCGGCTCAAAAATAGTTGCCTCCCATGGAGACGTCTTAATACTGCATCGGGCCCTGCCTCTGCGTTTGATCTTTATCAATTACCGCGAGGCAGCCATCAACCGACATTTTGACCAAGATCAAAGCCGCCACCTGCAGCCCTTCTAACTTGAATAAATGACGACGCAATGGGTGATGCCACCGCCGAGGATCACATGGTGCGTAAAGAGGTTGGCCGGGTTCGGTTGTTGCAACAGCTGCCCGGCCGGAGTGCAATACAGTACCTTCGACTAGAGCTCCCCTATAGGGAGGAGACAGCAGTGATGCCCGGCCAGTACTGCTTGCTGAGCAGTCACGAGCGCATTCAACCGTGCAGTTATGTCAGTGTTCCGGGCCGTTCTCGGGAGTTTTTAGTGGTAACGTCCAGGGCAACCCCACTGAAAAGTGATGGTGAGTGGTTGTCCTACTCCGGCCCCATCGGCTCGGGGTGGCCGGTGCCCCTGCTGGGCAGGCGACTGCTGGCGATCACTCGAGGGTATGGCTTTCTGCCGCTGCTCTGCGTACTCGACGAAATCTCATGCTGGCTGCCTTGGGTAGAAATCCACTTGCTGTACGACGCAGCCAGTTTGACGTATCTGCCTGAGGAGTATCGGCATCGGCTAGCCGCTATGAAGGTATTCAGCAGGACCCTATACTCCTTTGGGTCGCAAGCAGAGCTAAAAAACTACGTGGTAACGCTCAAGCCCGATATGGTCTATTGCTGTGCCCCCACGCAACTGGCCTGTCAGCTTGCCCGACTCTGTATTGAAAAGGGTGTCTGCGCGCAGCGAATCTGGATACGGGCGGATCATGTGGGAGTGTCTGCGGATAGACCGGTGAGCCCATGGGATGGTCCAGTGCACCGTTTCGACCGGGTGCTGGCGGCCCGATACTGAAGCCCCCTGCCCTGCGGCTGCACTAGCGCCCCAGTTGGCAGAGACTTTCCAGACCCTGTAGATTGATAATACGCACTTCTCGACCTAGACACGCAATTAATCCCTCCTGGTTGAATCGGCTGAATAACCGACTGACCGTTTCCAGGGTCAGGTCCAGGTAGTTGGCGATGTCGCCTCGGGACATGGGTAAACTGAAGAGGTCCGGGCGCAATCCTCGCTCATGATAACGGGCAGACAATCCTAGCAAAAACAATGCAAGACGTTGCTCTGCGCGTCCGTGACAGCAGCGCAGGTGTTCGTCTTTGCTCTGTATACCCAGGCTGAGCATGTGCAGCAGTTGGTAGCGTAACCCCGGAATATGACCTGACAGTTCCATCAATTGGTCTAGCTTGATTGAGCAAACCATTGATACTTCCAGCGCCAATGCAAAACTTCGATAGTGGCTGGCGCCAATAGCGTCCAACCCCAGCATTTCCCCTGGCAAAATAAAGCCTGCGACCCTTTCGTTACCCTCGGCATCAAGCAGGTAATTCTTGATCGCGCCCGAACGCAGTGCAAATACCTGGTCCATAGGTTCATCAGCCGTGAACAGGTGCTCGCCTTTCTTTAACGGGCGATTGCGTCGAACGATACGCTCCAACTCATCCACTTCATCCAACGAGAGACTGGCCGGAAGACAAAGTCGACTGAGGGAGCAGGCAAGGCACTTTACCTGAGGCCTTGCGGTTGGACTTGGCGCGCTAGGCATGCTGCCATCTCCACACTTCTCGTGCGGTCATCTTTTAACTGTAGGTGTTCTGGAGCATAAATCGAAGCGGTCCGATTAAAGGACCCGCCCAGCGTCCGCAGATCACTTGTGCATTTGACAACGATCAAGTCCAGCAAGCGATTTAGCGTTAAAAAAACCTCGCAATCTCTTATTTGGCCCGCGAGGAGACCTGCCATGGCAGCTGAAATTACACAACAAGCTCACACTTCAACATTTCCTGTCACATCCGGTGAACACTGGATCGAAGCGTTGGATGACGGCACCCATGTACTCATCAGGCCTTTGCAAGCCAAAGACCGGCAACGTGAAATAGCATTCATCGAGCGGCTGTCGCCACAGTCTCGTCATTTCCGCTTTCTCTGTCAGCTCAAAGAACCCAGCGAAGCAATGCTTGATCAGTTGATGACCGTTGATCAACGCCAGAACATGGCCTATGTGGCCTTGGCTCATGTCGACGGTGAACTACAAGAAGTCGGCATCGCCCGCTATGCGGCCGCCCCCCGCGCGGGTGAGTGCGAATGCGCGGTGACGGTAATGGATAGCTGGCAACACCATGGTTTGGGCAGGTTGTTGCTACACCATCTGATCGACCATGCGCGCGCCCAAGGCTTCAAGCTGATGTACTCGATCGACGCAGCGGCCAACGTGGCGATGCGGGACCTGGCCCAGGCTGCCGGATTCTCGACAGTAAGGGACCCGGACGACTCTAGCCAGGTTATTCACCGTTTGTCGCTGGCCTGAGGCACTATCACTGCAGTGGGTTCCTCGGGCAGCAGGTCCAGTTGTTCGAGGCACCTCTGCTCATCGGTTTCGGTCACCCCCTTGAACGCGGTCACTTCAAACACCGAAGTATCGAACAAAGCCAGGCGAATCACTCCATTGCGATCAAGGAAAACTTGTGCGAGACACTGGCACACGGGCTTGGCTATCATCGCAACCAACGGCCCCCCGTTCGGGGTATCGACCTGAGCCTGCAGGTTAGCCTCGCAGGCATTGACAATGCGCTCAACAGAGCGCCCGGCCAACCACAGCATGGCAGTGCCGAGTACGGCCAAAAGTACCAGCATGCCCAGCAGGACATTGGACTCCCTGGCCGCGGCATTGAGCAATGCCAGCTTGCGCTGCCAGCCAAAGGCGCCGTTGGCAAAGATCGTTTCGCCCACGCTACGGGTGAACCTGCGTTGCACGGCCAGGCCCACTATCGAGCTGAAAACAGCCAATGACAGTAGAACCAAAGGTTCATGGATGGTTAGTAGTGACGAAGGGTGGAATGCCCTGTAAAGGGATGCCGACGCCATGAACACAACAATGGCCGCCACCCACCCGAGACTGCCCCTGGGGCGCCTCAGCCAGGCCTTCAGTTTTGTCCGTGCTTGAGTGTTCATCGGCGCGCTCCTCTGTGCGTGGCTACTCTATTGGGTCCAGTGCAACCGTTTCGCGGTATTCCGGGACCCAAACCTGCCATCCGAGCTCAATGCTGATACGTCGACGCAACGTATCAGCGGCATGAGGTTCGCCATGAATGACATAGGTTTGCCGCGGCGGCCTGGTGAAGCCGCGTAACCACTGCATGATTTCGTCCGCATCAGCGTGGGCGGAGAGATTTTCCATGGCGAAGACCTGGGCACGAATAGGTATATCTTCGCCATGCAGGCGAACGCTACGCGCGCCGGCGACGATATCGGCACCGCGCGTGCCTCCGGCCTGGAAGCCAGAGAATAGAATGCTGTTGCGTGGATTGGGTGCCAATGCCCTCAGGTGGTGAAGTACCCGACCTCCGGTTGCCATACCGCTGGCGGCAATGATGACTGCAGGTTCGCGCAACTGGTCAAGACGTCTAGATTCATCGACCGTGCGGATGATATGCGTACCCTGGCACATCGCCGCGCATTCCGCAGCTGTCAGGCGATGTTCCTTTGCGAAGTGTTGATACAGGCTGGTGGCATCAGTGGCCATTGGACTATTGAGGTAGACAGGAATATCAGGGATAAGCCTGTCGCGTTTCAGTTTGTACAGGTAGTACATCAGCAACTGCGCGCGCCCGACAGCAAACGACGGAACCAGCGTGATACCGTGGCGCAGACTTGTCTTGTTGATCACTTGCGCCAAGTATTGCTCGGTCGACTCCGTGGGATGTGAACGGTCACCGTAGGTGGACTCCACCAGTAACACATCGGCCGTAGGTATCAGCTCAGGCGCCCGCATGATCGGGTCCTGGGGACGTCCAAGATCACCGGAAAACACCAGAGTCTGCCCTTGCGCCGACATCTGCACGGTGGCCGCTCCGAGGATATGCCCCGCAGTGCGGAGCAAAAGGTCCATACCCTCGGCAATGGGTGCGGGCTGGTGCAGCTCCACCGGCCGAAATAGGGTTAATGCCCGTTTGGCATCCTGTTCTGTATATAACGGCCGAGCCGGCGAGTGCTTGGAATAGCCATGGCGGTTAGCATGATCGGCTTGTTCTTCTTGTAGGCGGGCGCTGTCGAGCAACAGGATTTCGGCCAAGGCACAGGTGGCCGGGGTGGCGTAAATTGGCCCTCGATAGCCCTCCCGGGCCAATACTGGGAGAAAGCCGCTATGGTCCAGGTGGGCGTGGGTTAGTACTACTGCGTCGAGCGAACGCAGTGCCGGGGGCAACGGCTCCCAGTTACGCAGGCGTAATTGCTTGTAGCCCTGGAACAGACCGCAGTCGATCAGTACCCGGGTACGGTCGTGGGTCAGCAGGAATTTACTGCCGGTCACAGTGCCGGTACCACCCAAAAAAGTCAGTTGCATGGTGTTGGCTCCCAGGTCTGGATCAGGCAAGGATGGACGGCCAGTACGCTACAGGGCAGCTTGCTGACGATCCGTTCAGTGGTATCACCCAACAACTTGTCCAGTCCCTTTGGCTGGACTACCCCCATCACTACAACATCAATATCCAGAGCGCTGACCTGCTCACGGATTACCTGCACCGGCGCCCCTTCAATGAAATGCCGGCAGTCGAGCGGCACGCCCAGGGCGTCGGCCAGCGCCTCGAAGGGTTGCTGCAAGGTGTCGCGCAATTCTTCAACCCACGCCTCGGCAACATTGATATCGGCGACGAAAATCCTGGCCAGGTCGTATGCCGACAATAGATGCAGTTGAGCATCACATTGCAAGGCCAGCGTTTGGGCGACCCTGATCAGTTCCTTGTTGAATACTTCCTGAAGTGCCTCGCTGTCGTGCAGGCTCGTGTCCACTGCCACTAACACATTCTTGGGTAAGCCTGGTGCCGATCGTGGCACGAAATGCGTCAGTCCACGGACGCCTTGCATCAACGCGCAATCGAGCGGGGTACTGAACAGACGCGCCAGCGCTGGCACGGCCTCGCCGTCCTTGATCACCATATCGGGGGCGAATTCAGCAACATAGTCGATAGCCTGGCTGCGAATGTCGTCTGCTTTCACCGTCTCGTATGTCAGGCGAATAGCACCGGGCCGTTGCCGCTCAAGCATCTGTGCTAGCTGTTCGCGAAATTGCGCATATTGGCGCTCTATTTGCGCCTCATTTAGACGCTCCTCCTGCAGCGTGTGCTCCTCGACGGGCTCGAACAACCCAAGAACATGTACCGCAGCGCCACTAACCTGCGCCAATGCCAGTGCCCTGCGCAAGGCGGCCGAATGCTTGTCGACCTCGGTAAGCAGTACAAGTAGCTGTCGATACTGGCCCATTGCAAACCTCCAGCCGGACGCGGCGATGATGGTGTCTACCATTGATCATCGAAGCCTTTGACCCTCGTTGTTTGATGCAGATCAGAAAAATCGCGTCTGTACACCGATTTGATCAAAGTCAGGTCCTGATTGACGCGGCGCGGTACAACGACTCCAGGCAGCATTCCCGACGTCCCTGGAGGGTGACATGAACATGCAACCAAGCGACGATGTATTTGCCAGTGAGCATTGGGTGGAGCACCTTTCGGACGGTACCGCCGTACTGATTCGCCCGCTGCGTGCACAGGACCATGAGCGCGACAAGCGTTTTATGGGCGCACTCAACTACGAAGTCCGGCGCTTTCGTTTCCTTGCAGGGTTCAGTGGGGGATTGCCGAACATGGCCGTGCAATTGATGGATGTCGATTACCGCGAACGCATGGCCTATGTCGCCCTTACCCATAAGGCTGGCCAGTTATGCCAGATAGGTGTAAGCCGCTACGCGGCGATACCCGGTAGCAGTAATTGCGAGTGTGCCGTCGCCGTTTGTGAACACTGGCAGCGCAAGGGCCTGGGACGCTTGCTGATGGCGCATCTCATCGATGCCGCCCGGCGCAATGGCTATCAACATATGGTATCGCGAGACTTGTCGAACAATTACGCCATGCACCGATTGGTAAAAACCTTGGGGTTTACCTCACGCTATATAGGCGGTGATGTCACCGAGATCTTCCACGAGCTGGATCTGCAAAAATGAACAAAGGCCCCGATCAGGGGCCTTGCTCATTAACCCAGCGAGTGTTCTGGTGAGATAACCAGTACGCTGGTGGGCAACTTGTACAGGACTCGCTCCGTCGTACTGCCGATGAGTGCACCGATACCACGGTGGTGGTAACGCCCCATTACCACTACATCGATGTCATGATTTTCAGCAAACAACGTCAACACCTTGGCTGGATCGCCTACCCGCAAATGGCGGTGCTCCGCATTGATACCATTGCGCTCGGCCAGGTCCTGAAATGCTTCGCTTTGAGCTTCGTGCAGAGTCTGGGCCAAGTTCGAATCGAACAGGAACGAATGCTCCCCGTAGCCGTCTGCCTCCTGGTACATGGCACCAAGGTCATAAACATACAGTAACTCCATCTGTGCATTGCATTGCAGGGCCAGTTTCAAGGCCTCGCTGATGAGCTGATCGTTGAATCCCTCATATTGATCTTCAGGTAGGGACAGGTCGACGGCCGCCACTATTTTACGCGGCAAGGCATAGCTGGTTTTTCGCACGAAATGCACCGGCACCGGACACTCGCGCAGTAGCTGTACATCCAGCGGGGTGAACATCGCCCGCATCCACCATGATTCGTGTTCGAGTTCCTTGATTAGCATCGCAAACGGTTGCTCACGCAAATGGATCAATATTTCATCCAGCGCATGCTGTACCCAGACCACCTCGGTGGTCACCGTCAGGCCCGCACGCCGCATAGGCACCGCTTGGGTCTCCAGCCACTCGCGATGCTGCTTTACGTACCCCTCGCGCATTACCGCCAGGGCTTGATCATTGACCAGGCCAGCCGTGGCCAGGCCTTCGAGATAATCGAACGCCACGATGTGCAACGCCATGCCTTTGGCCTTGGCCAGCGCTGCAGCGCGATCGAAGGCTGGCGCGTGACGCATCAGCGGGGAAGCAACCAGCAAGAGTCTTTGCGTATTGGTCATGGCACACCTCGGTGGCGGGAATTGGTTATTCAATAGTGTTCTGCGCTTCGCCCACGCACTTGATCTTTATCAAAACCGCGACTACCGACAGCGCAGACGTACGGTCGCAGGGTTCTGCACGCAATTTGACGCGGATCAACGTTTCGCCGGTTTTTCGGCGCACGCTACTGAAAAATAAAAAGTGTTACTTCGCGTTCCGGAGGTTTGGCCATGGCTCGCATGAAAGCTGCGGTATTCGTCGATAAGAACCGAATCGTACTGGATGAAAAACCTATCCCTGAAGTCGGACCGCTAGATGCCTTGGTCCGTATCACCACGACAACGATATGCGGCACCGATGTACACATCCTGCGCGGCGAATACCCGGTCGCCAAGGGTCTGACCATTGGTCACGAACCCGTCGGGATCATCGAGAAACTCGGAACTCAAGTTCAGGGTTTTCATGAGGGGCAGCGGGTGATCGCCGGTGCCATCACCCCTAGCGGGCACAGCAACGCCTGCTTATGCGGCTGTAGTTCCCAGGACGGCGCTGGCACCCTTCATGGTTTCAAGGCCATCGGCGGGTGGAAATTCGGCAATGTCATCGATGGCTGCCAGGCCGAGTTTGTTTGCGTGCCTGATGCCATGGTCAACCTGTCCCCTATCCCCGCCCCGCTCACCGACGAACAGGTATTAATGTGTCCGGACATCATGTCCACCGGGTTCTCTGGCGCGGAACGTGGTGGCGTCGGTATCGGCGACACAGTTGCTGTATTCGCCCTGGGCCCTATCGGCTTGTGCGCGGTAGCAGGGGCACGCATGCTCGGTGCCACCACCATTATCGGTGTCGACACGGTCGCCGCACGGATGACGGTGGCCCGCCAACTCGGCGCTTCCTATCTCGTTGACTTCAAACAAGGCAACGTGGTGGAGCAGATAATGGCGCTCACCGATGGACGAGGGGTGGACGTGGCCATCGAAGCATTGGGTACCCAATCGACATTCGAATGGGCGCTGCGCGTGCTACGTCCCGGCGGCACCCTGTCTAGCCTGGGGGTCTACTCCAGCGACTTGCGTATTCCCCTCGATGCCTTCGCCGCCGGCCTAGGTGACTACCGGATTGTCACCACGCTCTGCCCGGGCGGCAAAGAGCGCATGCGTCGTCTCATGCAGGTAGTGGCCAGCGGTCGGGTGGATGTATCGCCTATGGTTACCCACCGATTTCGGCTTGAGGAAATCGAAACCGCCTACGAATTATTTGCCAACCAGCGCGACGGCGTAATGAAAGTGGCGATCACGCCCTGAACTCGCTCCGCCGCAGGCAAGGACGCTGATGCTTCAAATGGAGATCCTCGTCTTTGCTAATGCACGCTCTGGAGTAAGGCCGATGAACATCTACGTTGAGAATAATCCGAAACAGGATCGCTGGTGGGTGCAGATGGATGAATGGCGGATAAGCTTCAAGACCGCTAGCGAAGCCAGGCAATTCGTTGCGAAGTTGACCGCCCGCATCAATGCACCTCATTCCAGGGACATGATTGCAGACCACGCGCTACAGGCATCGCCTCACACGGGTGGTGCGTCGGACCAGGCGCCGCGTCGAAGCGCGCAGGAGGCTTGAGATGACTAGTCGAATCAACGTTAAGCTTGTAGAACAGCCTTCACCGCTGTGTAAGGCCACCCCTATTCATCTGCAGCCTTTAAGCTCGGCCTGCAGGGATTGCCGGGTAAGCGGGCTGTGCCTGCCAACCGGGCTGCCGGTACTCGATAACAGCTATCTGGGCGCCTTGGTCGGCCTGCGCATTCGCATTCGCAAAGGTGCGGCGCTCTTTCATGCCAACACCCCCCTGAGTACCCTCTATGCAGTACGTTACGGTAGTTTTAAAACCAGCTTGAACAACGCCGAGGGGCTGGGCGTGGTGATCAACTTCTGGATGCCTGGAGACGTGCTTGGGCTGGATGCCATCGCTACCGAGCACCATGTCTGCGATGCCATTGCACTGGAGGACAGCGAGGTCTGCCCCATCCCCTATCACCGGTTGCAAGCAATGGCACACGAGATTCCCGACCTGCAGCAAAGTCTCAACCGCATGATGAGCCGCGAGATCGTGCGCGAGCATGAACGTGTGCTAATGCTTTGCAACCTGAGCGCGGAAGAACGACTTGCCAATTTTCTCATTGGCTTATCCAACCGTTTCGTCAAGCGCGGCTTTTCCCCGCACGGCTTTTTTTTGCGCATGTCACGCGAGGACATGGCCTCTTACTTGGGATTGCGACTGGAAACCATTTGTCGATCAATTGCGCACTTGCGTGCCCTAGGGATAGTTGAGCTACGCGGTCGAGTGGTAGAGATTCTGGATTTGCCAGCGCTGATGGCGCTGGGGCATGGCAATCGCGATTGTCGGTTTCAGAGCCCGGCGCAGGCACAATGCTGGACGCCTTGAAATTGTCTGGTGCTTCGAAGAGGATTTATTATGAACGACTTATTAAGTGAACTTCACGCCTATCATCATGATGTGGCTAAAAAAATTACTCAGATTAAAGAGTTACTGAGGAAGATAAGACGTGAATCCGATAGCGCTGATGACTGCACGCTGTTGTTCAAGCTGCTGGAAGCCTTACATAGTGATGCAGAGCGGCGACACCATGAAAATGAAGAGCTTATCCGGCGGGCCTTGCTAGCGACTGAGGCTCCGATCCACCAACGAGTCAAAGATATTGAGCGAGATCATCAGGCATTTGGGCGCATTGCTGGGCAGCTGAAGTTGTTGGAAGGCACAACAAAGGAAACAAGGGTAATTGCTGACGCTATCGATGATTTCATCAGAAAATATTTCGATCATATGGATGCTGAGGAAAATATTTTCTTTCCGGCGGCAGATAAGTGGCTATCAGACAACCAATGGCGGGCCATAAAGCGTCAATGGAGTTAATTGGAATTCACCAACATCTGCCACACTCATAGAGGTGCGTAAACGGCGATCATGAAGGCGTTGTCAGCCCTGTCTACGCAAATGCGGCAGTACCTGCTGGTTACTGGCAACTAATAGGCTTTCACCCTCACTAGGGTTTGCGCGAGAATGCTTGGACTCGGCAACGCCAAAAAAGCATGCCGGGCATACTCAAATCCGTTGGCGCCATTAACCGAGGTCTATATTGAAAAGTGGCAGTCCATATCCTGCCCCCACCCTCTGCAAGGATCATGAACCATGAAAGCATCCAAACTTGCCTCTCTCGCTTTGGCGGCTGTGCTTTTCCCGCCTTCGCTTTTACGCAACAGGACGCTAACGCCGCCACGCCGGCTCAGCAGCCGATGAGCATCGAGCAATTTGACCAAGAGATGGCAAAGGCACAAGAAAACCTGAAGAAAATGCAGGCACAAATGAGACAAATTCAGAAGTCCACTGATCCTGCACAGCGCCAGAAACTGATGCAAGAGCATCAGGCCATGATGCAGCAAGGAATACAGATAATGAATGGAATGTGGGGTAGCGGAATGATGGGTTGTTGCGGGGGGAGCATGATGGGCGACCATATGATGGGGAATGGTCGCACGATGAGTTGGGGCCAAATGGGCAGGCACTACTCCCAGATGACGCCTGAGCAGATGAAGCAACATCAATACAAGATGGACAGGTACATGGGCATGCAACAGATGATGATGGATCAGATGATGCAGTATCAGCAACACATGGGTACACAATCCCGCTAAGCCCTCACGCTTGCATCCGGGGATGCAAACACATCATTGCTCAAACGCGTATGAGGAATTTGCGGCGCAGGCACGTAAACCGACAGCAACTTGATACGCGAATCAATACAATCTCGGCACGTATTTTGAATATCGAGAGAGTTACATGTGCCTGTTAGTCAATACCTTAGTTCGCCCTGTCCATTTTCGCAGGCCTCGACTCACGCGCTTCAAGGATGAAGTCATGTAGCTTCCGAGGTTTGTATGACACTTTCTGCCGTGCAATTGGAACGGAAGCGGGTGTCGACATGTTATGTCGACCTGCCCCAGGGGCCTGCTATGTCGCCGTCACCCACTACGAACATCTGGGCAATCCGCAGTTCGCGACGCTGGGTCTGGAAACCTCCGCCGGCAACCTGGAAGGCAAGGAGGTCCGCTTCGGCATCAACGCTTCCAGCCTGTTCGCGGCGCCGTCAATGCAGCGGCAACTCAGAACCTCTGCAGCTGACCAGGAGCGGACGATCATGGCCGGTATATTTTATTCCTAGCTCCCCAAGGGACCGAGCGATCAATCGCACAGATGGCATAATCGAATATTGTTTATATCAGGTGCGTATAAATGACCGTCGCAAGCTATGACCAACTCGCGATCTTCTCGGCCGTGGCCCAAGAGCGCAGTTTCACCCGCGCCGCCGCCCGGCTCGGCATGTCTCAACCGGCCTTGAGCCGGGCGATGCGTCAGTTGGAGGAGCGATTAGGGGTCAGGTTGCTTGCTCGCACCACTCGAAGAGTCTCCCCCACCGAAGCCGGCGAGTATTTGCTGCGGGTGATCGCACCCCGGTTTGAAGAAATCGCCAATGAGCTGGCAGCATCGAGCACTTCCGGCATAAGCGTTGGTTTCCGGTCAGTGAGAGCAAGCTCGAAAAAGCTCAACAGTCCTATCAGCGCTACGGCCATTGGTCTTTGCTACTCAGCTGGGCTCCCATCATTGGCGATCCGCTGACGCTAGTCGCGGGTGTAATGCGTGAGCCTTTGTGGCGTTTTCTTTTGATCGGCACCCTGGTCAAGGGTGGACGTTATCTACTGCTCACAGTACTCGTCCTAGGCGGCTCGTGATGAGCGCGTATGAGTTAACAGCACAGGTTACCAAGCACCGCAATGCTGGCCAGGACCTCATCAAGTGGCTGGCCATGATCACCATGGTCATTGATCACTTACGCTTGGTGTGGCCCGAAATGGGCGACTTATTTATCGTTGGACGGCTCGCCTTTCCGCTGTTTTGCGTAGCAATTGCCGCCAATGTGGCGCGCACAATACCCGGTGAGCTGCTGACAGCGGCCAATAGTAGGTACCTCATCTTGATGATCCTGTTCGCGATCATCTCCGAGGTGCCCTATCGCTACATCAGCACGTCCGGCTTATTCAATGTGCTGGTTACCCTGACATTAGGGCTGCTGGTCACCTGGGGAATTCACCACCGCACAAGGTTGGCCGCGACCATGGCAATAACCGCGGGCGTGTTTGCTTACCTGCTCGACGATACGCTGATGTACGGGTTCCACGGTGCCCTTGTACCTGCGGCAGTGCTCATTGCGATTAGACGGCCAGGCATACTGTGGTTACTGCCTGCGTTCCTGTGCGTGTTGATTAATACCCACAGCAGCATCGTCGCCAAGGCTCTGGATCTCGACCCAACATCGATCCTAGCCTTGGTCACTGCCTGTGCCGCTCCGCTTCTAGGGCTGTGGCTCGTGCGTCAGAACCTGCACTTCAATGTGCAGCCGGTACGTCAGTGGGGGTACTGGTTTTATCCTGGTCACTTGCTCGCCTTACAAGCTCTTCGCTTGTGTCTGTAAGGCACAAGACAGCCTTTCATCGGCTTACCCCTAACCGAGCCCGCAAATTCTTGTCAGATGAAGGCAATTGGCCATAACCTGTGCGCGGTGGAAGGTTCCACCTATAAAAATTACGCATGGAGTTAGCCTGATGAAAGTCGTTTCTCTCGTGATTGCCGCTGTTCTTTCGTTCTCATCAATCGCTGCGTTCGCGCACAGCGGTGGTACCGACGCCAAAGGTTGCCACACCAACCACAAAACTGGCGGTTACCACTGCCACTAAGCGGCAAAGCCCAGCGGCGGCTGGGCCTCCCTCATGATGGTTGTCAGGACCACAGCTGGAAAAACGCTCCCCAGTCGCCATTGCGCACCATATGCACCAGCAAGCCGACTACACCGCAGCTGAGCAGTACCTGGATAACGCCGCGCTTGAAGCGAAACAACGCTATGGCAGCGGTTATCGCAATCACCAACGACGGCCAGTCGAGACCTCCACCAAACCCGTTGGGCCACAAGACGTGGTAACCAAAAAACATCGCGAGGTTCAGGATTACTCCCACCACAGCAGCTGTGATGCCGATGAGTGGCGCGGTGAATTTCAGTTCGTTGTGGGTCGACTCGACCAAAGGCCCACCGGCCAAAATGAACAGGAAAGAAGGTAGGAAGGTGAACCAGGTCACCAAGCTCGCTGCTACGGCACCCGCAAGGAGTGCCTGCTCGGGACCAAAGACTTGCTGGACATAAGCACCAACGAAACCAACGAATGCCACGACCATGATCAAAGGACCTGGCGTGGTCTCACCTAGAGCCAGGCCGTCGATCATTTGGGTTGGGGTCAACCAGCCGTAGTGTCCCACGGCGCCCTGATAGACATACGGCAGCACCGCATAAGCACCACCAAATGTCAGTAGCGCTGCCTTGGTAAAGAACCAACTCATTTGAGTGAGCGTACCGTTCCAGCCATACAACGCCGTCAGGATGCCCATGGGTAGCAACCAAAGCAGGGACCCAACGAGTATCAGCAGCATCAGCCGGGACCAGCGAAATCGGGCGTGTTCTGGCGTCGGGGTTTCATCATCGATCAGGGCCGCGCCGTAGGATTTCTTCGCAGCACCATGGCCACCAGTCTGGAATTTTTCTGGGGCAAGCCGACCGCCCAGATAACCCAGCAATGCGGCGAACAGGACAATGATCGGGAACGGCACGTTCAAAGCGAAAATCGCAACGAACGAAGCGGCGGCAATCGCCCACAGCCACCCGTTTTTGAGCGCTCTTGAGCCAATCCGGTGAGCGGCATGGACCACGATGGCGGTCACCGCAGGCTTGATGCCGTAGAACAGCCCGGCGACGATGGGTACTTCACCGAAGGCAATGTAGACCCATGACAACGCAATCAGGATGAACAGCGAAGGGAGCACAAACAGCCCACCCGCAATCACTCCACCCCAGGTGCGATGCATCAGCCAGCCGATATAGGTCGCCAACTGCTGCGCCTCTGGGCCAGGAAGCAGCATGCAGTAATTCAATGCATGGAGAAAACGCCGCTCAGAAATCCAGCGCCTACGTTCTACCAGCTCCTGGTGCATGATCGAGATCTGACCCGCAGGCCCGCCAAAGCTGATAAAGCCGAGTTTCAGCCAGAACCACAATGCTTGTGCCAAGCTAATAGGTGCTGGTCGTGCCAGGTCAGGTGCATCCACCGGTTGGATGTCTTTATTCATCGATGGCGTCCTCTCGCACGAATCCTGCCAGCAGCCCATCGAAGATGGCGCCTGCCGCATTCAACAGGTGGTTGTCATCGATGATAGTCTCGCGAAGTCCTGCAAGTACCCGCTCAATCCCTGCCGCTTCAATTGGCTGTATCCCTCCGACATCCAGGTAATGGACGAGCGAGGCAAGGCGGTTGAGACCTGGTGCATCCAGCTCGAAGCTGTCTTTCAGCGTTTCGAAAGTGACGCGATTGCCCACATGACTGAAGGTCGCCTCATCAAAGTCGAAGCCGAGTGCATCTGACGGGCAATCAGACGGATGGACGTTCACTGATTGAGACCGTATCGCTAATCTTGCCTTGATTCTCATTCTTCTGCGTGTGATGGCGCGAACGGCGCATTGCTCGGGTGCGCCGCAAGTGCTCTAGCAATTCCTTCTTCAGGGCTCCACGAGCTTGAATGAAGAGGGTGCGATAGATCGTTTCGTGTGACACCTGAGAGCCCGCATCATCTGGAAATTCACGCTTTAACCATCCAGCAATTTGCTCCGGCGACCAATGCAATTGGAGCTTGCTTGCTACAATCTGCGCCGCTGTTGGGTTCTTAGCCAGTGTACAGATCTTGGGGCGACATGCTCGGTTCCAGGCAGCTTGCTCGGCCTGACTTGCTCGATAGCTTCCAAGACCGCCGTTGCGCTTAATCTCGCGGCTGATAGTAGAAGGTGCTCGCCTGAGTAGTGATGCCACTGAACGGATCGATTTTCCTGCCACCACCGCACGTGAAATCTCTTCGCGCTCAGCCAACGTCAATGCCAATCTTGAACGATGGCGCGCAGGAGGCCGGATACCCCCGGTCTCCGCCAAAATGCGTTGTATCGATGAGTGATTACGGTCGAACAACTGCGCGATCTGCTGGAGAGAATCTCCCTTTCGCCAGTGCTCCCACATCAGTGCTTTCTGGGTTTCGGTGTAATAGATCCGAGGCCTTTGCTTCATTTGCAACACTCCTCCTGCTTACACAGAACTTAGTGTGTTGCATCGACCGGTTGAATCCACAACCCAAAGCTGCCCTTCATGCAGGGCAGCAATGAGTCATCAGTTGAAAAAGTCGGATTTTCAGCTCGCCAGAACTCTGGCATGAATTCCACGCGTAGCGTGGGAACGATCAACCTCAATCAAAACTGCTTTGGTGCGCTGGCGATGCGCTGATACTTACGCAACTGTCGGTTAATGCTGCGGATATCCAGAAAAAATATCTCTGCGCTACGCCAGAGCAGCATCCACGCGGTGACGGTAACGACTCCCACAGGGATGGTGCCTTCAATTCCCAGAGCCGTTCCCGCCAGCACCAAGGCTAGTGCCAAGCCCAGGAGTGTCAGCGCTACCAGCCGTTGGGTGCGGATATCCCCTCTGAGCTGTTCGCTCTTTTCCGCAAAGGTATTGCTGATGGCTTGTTGCAGGCGTTCTTGCTCATCTTCCGGGCAGCGAATGTGCAGACACAGTTCGGGGTGGTACCAGGCGCTATCAGACAGGTAGTCCACCAACTCGGTGCTTAGCTTGGGGTTGTCCGGCGAGGCAAACGGATTGAGGTAATCGCGGGTGATCGTCAGATCGATTTTTTTAGTCATAACGAACCTTAACCTGGTTGAGCGGTGGGCTGAGGCTTTCGTGTTCGAGGTAAAGCTAGTCGCAAGACAGATGCTTTGCCTGATTGGCAGTAGCACGCGCTGTTGCAGGGCGGGTTTATCCGGGATGCGTTGGCTGAATATGCGCCGCGACCCTCTAGCCTCAGTGCTGATTGTTATCACGTTTTGTTTGAGGGATAGGCAGCGGGCGGCGCATGCTCGGAAAAGGGCTAGAAGCAGCTTTGGGTCGATAGCGCTCATTCGCGAGCGTACGCTATCGACCCAAAGCGTCCGTTCGCCACAGGCAGCAAACGGCCAAAAGCAGACGTTCGGAGATAGGGACATTTCCCTTGTTTCTCCATCCCTGTACGCGCCAGCCTCAATGCTGTTTTAAGCTTATGAGTCAGATGTAGGATAAGTTAACTCATTTGATGGAGTGGTGATGAACGCCTCAACCACTGGTCAGCAACGGACAAGACATAAATACGCATCGCGTGACGTAATGATTACCGTTTTTTGGGAGTTCAGCGCCAATCGATACTTGCTCAAGGACTCAGAACGGTTACTCCAGATCAAGAAAGGTTTTTTTGCTTACCTTTTCCAAGCTGTCCGCGTGACCTTTAACCTGTCAGAACGCAGTTTCGAGACGCTATTTAATGTGTCAGTCTCTACGCTCGAACGGCGTAGGCGCCAGCAACAGCCCCTTGATCCTGTCGCGTCCGAACGACTCGATCGAATTTTCGCCGTCTGTCATCTGACCAATGAGGTCTTTGAAAGCAGAGGGGCGGCAGCTGAATGGATGTCGAAACCAAACAAATCTCTCGGCACAAGTGCGCCGATTATGCTCTGCGAAACCGAAATCGGAGCCAAACAAGTTCGCCGTGTGCTTCAAGCCCTTGAATGGGGAGGCACGGCCTGATACAGGTTTGTTGAAGGCGAACGCTGGGGCCAGCTGGTGAACAACCACAGTCCCTTAGGCCGACTCTGGCCTGTCACCAAGGGAAGCAGCCGACTTATACCGATCAATCGTGAGCGGCATAAATCGGCCAAATTTCGGTATGCAGCCTGGTGCGTTGCCGCTGTTCCCGCGGTTGGCGGCCAGCAGCGAACACCGGTCGCCTGACCGGCCTCAGCTGTTTCTCGGCGTACCTTTGCGCAGCCGCTGACTACCCCCAGGCACTGGGTTGCTGCTGCCGGTGTCAGCCAACTGCTGACGCAGCGTTTCGGCGCGGGCCTGCGCAGCGGCGGCTTGCTCACGCGCGCTGGCCAACTCGCCATGGGTGCGCTGCAGTTGCTGCTGCAGCTCCTGAAGCTGCCGGCACCGCTCAGCCTGCAGCTGGTGCACTTGTTCCCGCTCGTGTAGCAGTGCCTGCGCCTGGGTCTGCGCGATGCTCCGCTGTTCCCGGATTTCGGCCAGCTCGGCCTGCCCTGCAAGCAACGTCTGCTGCAAGGTCTGCAAACGGCCATTGGCCTCCTTGAGCTGGGTCGCCAAGGCTTTGCTCTCCTCGCGTGCCCGATCGATCTCGCGATACGCCCGGTCCTCGACGTCGCGGGTGTAGCGCTGTTGCTCTTCGCGTGCCTGCTCGGCCTGCTGGCGACTGTCCTGCAGTTGCTGGCGGACTTCGATTAGTTGCCCGCGCGCTTCGTCGCACTGCCCGAGCAATTCCTCGCGCTGCTGGCGCAGGTCGTCGATCTGCGCCAAGCGCTGGATCAGCAGCTGTTCCAGATCGGCCAACCGGGTTTCGGCGCTTTGCCGCGCCCCCAGCGCCTCGGCGGTCTCTAGCCGGGCCTGTGCGACGTCCAGACGCGCCCTCGCCTCCAGTGCCACCAGTTGCTCGCGTTCCTCCGCCAACACCTGGCGCTGGCCAGTCAAGGATTGCTCGAGCACGCCTTGGGCCTGCGTGGTCGCCTGCTGCCAAAGGGCGACAAAAGCCTGCGCCACTTCTGCCGGCAGCCCCGGTAGACGCGTTTCCCCGCGCAGGCGCCCGGCCAACTGCTCCCACCACTGATCGAGCAAGGCGCCGACCCGCGCCGGGCTGCCGCGGCCCAGCTCCAGACGCACGCGCTCCACCGTCGGCCGCTCGCCACGGGCCAGCACCGCGTCCGCCGCGGCGAACACGTCGTTTTCCGGTACACCTACCGCCATGCCCTGCCCTCCGCTATATTAGGTCTGATAATGCAATCTTATCCGACTCTATAAAATCAAAATTCAATTAATAATACGTTGAACGTAATGAATAATACAGACGCACTGCAACTATCGCTGGAGACCTCGCTGGCGGTGCAGGAATTGGCCGAAAGCACGCACGCCGCTGCTCAAGCGTTCATCGCCGCCGGTACTGCCGCCAATACCGTGCGCAGCTACCGCAGCGCCCTCGCCTACTGGGCCGCCTGGCTGCAATTGCGCTACCGCCGTGCGCTGGGCGACGGCGCCCTGCCGCCGGCCGTCGCGATACAGTTCATCGTCGATCACCTGGCGCGCCCGGACGGCAACGGCGGCTGGAGCCATTTGTTGCCCGCCGAGCTCGATGCGGCGCTGGTCGCCGCCGGGGTTAAGGGCAAGTCCGGGCCTTTGGCATTCAGCACGGTCAGTCACCGCCTGGCGGTGTTGGCCAAATGGCACCGCATCAACCAGTGGGACAACCCCTGCGAGACAGCAGAGGTAAAGACCCTCTTGCGCGAGGCGCGCAAGGCGCAATCCCGCCAGGGCATGGCGGTGCGCAAAAAGACCGCGCTGGTGCTGGAGCCGCTGCAGGCGATGCTCGCGACCTGCAACGATGGCGTGCGCGGCGTACGTGATCGCGCCCTGTTGCTGCTGGCCTGGAGCGGCGGCGGTCGGCGGCGCGCCGAAGTCATCGGCTTGCAGATCGAGGACCTGCGCCGCCTCGATGCCGATACCTGGCTGTATGCCCTGGGCGCGACCAAGACCGATACCAGCGGCGTGCGTCGGGAGAAACCCCTGCAAGGGCCGGCGGCGCAGGCACTGAGCGCCTGGCTGACTGCGGCACCCGTAAGCAGCGGGCCGCTGTTTCGTCGCCTGTATAAAGGAGGGCGCGTCGGTAGCGCCGGGCTGTCCGGCGACCAAGTGGCGCGCATCGTCAAGCGGCGTGCTCAACTCGCTGGCTTGGAGGGGGACTGGGCAGCGCACAGTCTGCGCTCGGGCTTTGTCACTGAAGCAGGCCGTCAGGGTGTGCCGCTGGGTGAGGTAATGGCGATGACCGAGCACCGTAGCGTCGGTACCGTCATGGGCTACTTCCAAGCCGGATCACTCTTGGGTAGCCGTGCCAGTCAGTTGCTGCCCACGGCGGCGCAGCCGGACGACGGCGGTGCTGAGCCCGACTTATAACAATGACGCGAAGCAACAGCTGACGGCAGGCGCGACCTAGCACTGCGCGCCGCTGTGCCTGGACCAACTACAACCGGACTTGGACAAGCTCGCTTTCGTCTAGTCAGCACGTTTCACGGTAAGCTGGGCTCCTTTCAATCTGCCTTGGAGGCATCGATGGAGCGTTCGGACGTCAAGCGCGTGCAGCTGGAGAAGCTCGAGAAACTGCGAACCCAGCTGGAAGTACTTCCAGCAGGCCCGCGTGGCCAGGTTGTTGGTTAGCTGAATGGCAGAACTGAGCAGCTTTACGAACTCGGCATACTCACCCGCCGAGAGAGCGATGACGAATACGTGAAGAGTGACATTGCCAGTGGTCGTGCCAGCCCAAGCATTCTGGTGGACTGACTGACATGTTAGCGCCCGCTTGCAAGTCACCGTTTCTTCTGCACCTGAGTGTACCGGAATGTCCAAGAACCCGACCGAACTGGCACTGCTGGCCAGAGGCATGGATACCCGCCTCGCCCAAACCCTGAGGCCGGCGGGCTGGACACTTAGCAAGTTGCAGCAATGCGAAGCTGCCGCGCTTGAGGCGCTCAGCATCGATCAGTCGACCATTGCCCGCCTGCACAAGAGGAAGCGGCCGCCTATCCCGCCAGTGGCGTTGGTCCAAGTGCTGTTCGCCAGCCGTTGGCTGTGCTGTGAGTGTCGCGAGCCGATCCGACCGGTGGTGGTTCACCACATCCAACCCTGGGCCGAGAGTCTCGACCACTCTCCGGCCAACCTTGCAGTGCTGTGTACGCCGCATCATGGAGAAGCACACAGTCAGGGCGACTTGGAGGTGACACTCTCGGCAGAACAGCTACTCGTTGCCAAGCAGACTTGGGAGGGCCAAGCCGCCCGGATGGACCGGCTCGCTATCCATCAATCGACCCAGGTGCACGTATGCCACTGGTGGTGCTTCAATCACCTGCGTCTGTTCGAACTGGCGAGGGCCAGCGGGGGTTGATCCGCAGCACCTGCCAAGCTTTGAAGAGGCACGCCACCACGGCCTATGTAACGCCGCTGGCGTCGTTGAACTGGATGAGCATGGGCGTTCCCCTTACAACGCCAGGTCCGGTCACCACTGGTACCAGTACATGACCCACATGCTGTCCAGCTTGCTAGAGCACACCGTGCCGCGGAACATTTCCGATGACCTGGATCGCGGCACCTTACCCGCCTTGATCACCAGTGGTGACATTATTTTTGTCCAAGGGCGACATTTCTTCAGCAGTGTTGTCACGCCAGACCCGCGCGAGGATCTGGTGCGAGCGCGCCGCAGCGCCAATAGAGTTGATATCCATTTCGTCTTCAATCGCCACGAAGGCACCTCAGGCTCGGCACGAACGCTTTGGTTGTGCGGCCCCCAAACCCTGTGCGGCGTTTTGCAGGTCAACCGCATTGAGCGCTCTGAAACCCGCTACCAGATTTATGCCACAGTGCTGGCGCTCCGTAGCGCTCACGGCGAGCTCAAAACGCGAATGTACGAGGACAACTTACTGAGGTCAGGACTTGGCTTCGATTGTGTCGATGACTCGGAAGAATAGCGCCGGTGCACTTGATGGTAATGGGCTGAACCAACCCCTTGATAAATTGCAGGACAGCGCTCTCGCGCGGTCAACCAGGACCCGCGCATTTGAGGCGGCAAGCTCTCATTAGCATGCCTGTACCCAAGCTGATGGAGTGTCAACTCTGTCCAGAAAGTTCGGCTTTGACGCGGGCTAGCAGTTCGTCCAGATTGTCCCCCGATTGCAGCACAAAGCCTTCGGCCAAGATGCTCAGCGGGTGCACGCCCATCATATCGGCGATCGCGGTCAGCTTGTTGACGGTTACCGCTTTCATGCCTCGCTCCAGTGAGCTGATATAGGTTCGACTGCTAATGCTGCCAAAATCCTCCTGGGTAAAGCCTCTGCGAAGGCGTGCATTCCGTAATGCCTGGCCAACAGCATCATTCAGTTCCATTTGCCACTCCTGCAAAAGGAACGATGAAGCGACATTGAACACTAAAGGACTACAATCTATAGTGTTCATTTTCGGTACGAGGTGGCCTGCATGTTCGTGACTCATCCAGGCGCTGAGCTTAGCGGTAGCCTGCACTTCGCTGACGGCAGCAGGCAATGGGCGATCGTCGAGCAGGAGCTGGCCGTACCTTGGCTGTATGTATGCATAACGCACCTGGATAACAGCTTCGACTTTCAGCGGATGATGCTGGTCTCCTGCGTGGAACATTTTCGGCAGCTCCTGCTGAGTCTGCCAGCTAACGCGACCGTGACTCGCGTCATGAGCGTAGTGCCCAGTCCCGATGGCTCGGGTATGTGGTCAATGGTGCCGGTACAGGCAATCGAATTACGCGAGAGTGGCGACCGATCAACGTTCATGATTGATCTTGCCAACGGCACCCACTATGAGGAGCCAGCTACTAACGTGACGCTAGTTCGCGATCAGCTGACGCTCTTTCGCGCGGACTGAGCGCTCTTTCACCCCGCCGCAACAACGGGCGAGCTGCGCCCTACTTTGAGATGGGGGTTATACCAGAAGCGTAAAAGGGTCGCCGGATGCGGTTGATACGCCCAGAACTGCACCGTTTCGCGCGCATGGGCGTTCGATTGTTCAGCGGCGCTCGACCGCTTTTGGCACCGCTCAGCGGTCTGGCTGACCAACCACTGCGGGTCGGCATGGATGGCAGTAAACTGCAGTAGGCTTGAGTGGCTGTGGCCACAGATGCACACGACTTCATTGCCCAGGGTTAGGGGCGGTACGTTGGAAGAAAGCGTTACCGAAAAGCGGTCCCGCTCCGTTGAGCTGCTCGCGTTAGTCCGCTCGATACCGGACCAGATCGCGTAGAAAAGCGTAATCCACAGTGCCATGATTTGCCGGTCGGTAGTCGGCAAGATGGTATGTGAGGGTGCCGTAAGATTGATTGGCCCACCCTCCCCGTAGTCATAACGCAACGCTAAGCGCCACGCCAGAAATGCAGCAGATACAGTACAGGCGGATTGGCTGTCCAGCGCGTGACGCCCCTGGGCTGTGAGAGCTGCCAAATATCGATAGCAGGTCGCATGCGCTCTGACGTACCGCTTGTATAGGTAGTGGCGCACACAACGGTACAGCGCAAACAGACTCTCCTGATCAGGCTGGAAGATCGCGTCGTGGGCCATGTACGGGGTCGTATTTACCTGTTGGGGCGGCAACGGCGTAGGCGCGATGGCGCGAGAGGCTGGAAAAGGCCCGACAGCAGACAGCGCCAGTTGCAAGCCACAATTAACCAGCTGTTCATGTTTGCTAGGGACCGACCCACCCAAATACGCCGGGTTGTAGAGCGAAGTGGCATAGTCGACCAGCGGGCTGTTGATCGCCTGCGCCGCACGAAACCACCCCTGTAATGCGAGCCCTAAAGTGGCGTAAGCCTGCCACTGATTAGCGGTAATCTTGCTTAGCCTCACCGAGCCTGTTGAACAAAAAGCAAAATGGCCGCAACGCGTGCTGGCATTAAACCCCTCGTTCTGGGCCTTGATCGTCATCCCTCCTGGCAAGCAGGCGCGCGAACAACACCGACAGTGAATCAGTGGCTCATCATGCCAGGGACAACTCTGCACTATATGCAGCAGAAAAAAGACCGAATGGTAGCCTGCGGCTATGCACTGCGGGCAGTGGCGAATACTTGCAATCGACGACGACTGTGGATTGCTTGTCACGTGATCGATGAAGCAACGGCTAATCGCCGCCTCAGGAAGCCCCAATGCGCTGGCCAGCTTCGCGGTGTCTACGTCCATGGCGGCCCAATAACGCGCTCCGGCTTCACCGGTAAGCGTGGCAATCAGGTAGTGCGGAGGAATGAGATTCAATCCTCCGGCCTTGGTGAACACTGCCCAGGACGACTCAAATGGTAGGTAATTGAACTGGCCGTAAGTGATATTCACCGCAATCACACCTTTTTAGGAGCTTGTTGCATGATCATGACAAAATCCTGAATCAGGCTTTTGTCGATGGCGATAGCGACCATTTCATTAGAGAGGGAAAAGTCAGCATTATCCATGTGGCGGCTGCGCATCAAAATATCCTCAACCACCCTCAGGGTATGTTCCAACGGCAGTGCAGCTGCACCCGCATCGCCTGCAATATTGAGCAGCGCAGTCCAAATCAGTTCACCTGCGTTGGCCAATCTGAAGCCTGAGGCGTAGGCCAGCGGGAGAAAGAATTGAGTGTAAGTGCAGCCAGAATCCAGCGGGTGCTCCTTATTGGAGTCATACTCATTCAAAATGGACGTGAAATCATCCAGGGACAGACAGCCCACAAACTTAATCGGCTCGCACAGAAAGCGCGCGACCAGGTTGGTCGCGCCCAACGAGAATAGAAGTGTTTGCTTCTCCAGAATTTCGGACTGCCCGAAACCCAAGGTAGTCATATTTATTCCGCGGCTTTCAAGTTTATTGTGGATGACCGAAAGCTCCGTATAAGCGTCGATAGTGAGCATTTGGTTTTCATCTATGATCAATATAAAGTGATTGCCCTTGCGCTCTTCCAGCTCAGTGACAACGTGCAGAATAAACTTCTCCTTCAATTGATTGTAGGGTTCTTTGGACTTCGTTGGAAGTTTCAGCGCTGTTATCAGATCGCCGACCACTCGCCCAGTTTTATCTCCATCGGAGGTATGATACAAAATGTACTTTCGGGGAAATTCAGCAGCGAGTAAATCGCGAATGATCGTCGCACATCTGGTCTTGCCCATTCTCGGCCTGGCATACATGAACGTGCCGGTGTGCCTAGCAAAAACCCGCTCACGTATGATCGAGTAAGCCTTGGTAATCATTGGTGTGATCAGAGTGTAGCGGGTGGTAACCACCGGGTGCTCTTCGAGCAAGAGTTCACGGTCGAGCCCCGTAGTATTCAGATTTTCGCTCATGACCCCCGCCTTTTCTGATTGATAATGTCATTTAGGTTAGGAATAGGCTTGCCTATGATAAGGGAGTCGGAGTATTCAAGCGTTTTGCCGGTCTCCATCGCCTTGTTGGGCTGCAGCTCCATGGCTTGCAGTTCAATACCCGCCTCGGTGGCAACGCGTGCTGCCTCAGTCGCCCCTTGCGCATGGAGGTCACTACCGCCCCGTCTGCTGGCACTAAGTGAGGCAAGATAGACTCTTACTGGGTCCTGTTCGGACGCGACCTGCAATGTCCGGTCGGCCATCTTTGAGTTGATGGCTTTGCGTGTCTTGAGGTCATGCTTGGTGTCGGCCCACTTTCCCATCGCCACGAGCTTTCCCAAAAGAAAGCCGTCTGGGGTATAGGCGGTAATGACCCGCAAGTCGCTCTCATCGATATAAATGTTCACTTTCTTACCAATCAAGCCCCAGCCATCAGCCAAAAGCGAGCTACTATAACGGACCCGCAGGAATTGAATGTACGGGCGTCGCCCTTTATTGCCGTTGCCACGGACGGACACAGTGTGCTTATTTTGAAGAATCTCAGTGGACTGGCACCGACTTCCCAGCGTTCTCGGTAAAAAATTATGGTTTTTTTCAGCCATCTTTTCTCTAATATAATCAAGCGGAGATAAGAAAAATAATCCTTCGCTAATCCTGGCATTATATTGAGCTATCTCAACATCCAACAAATGCAGAAGATCTTCTGCCAAAATTGGAATTTGTATAGCTATCTGCTCCGCGTTGGGTGCTTTCCCGTTATCTGGGCCGTGCCCGGTTGTGCTGGGTAAACGACAGAAAACATTCTGTGAGAGGAGAGCAAACAAGTGTTCGACATGCGAGCGTCGCTCAAAGTGTGCTGGAGGACCCAGCGTCCAAAAAAAACCCAGCTCTTTCCGAGCCGTAATGCTGACTTTTTCAGACAAATGTGCCAACGCGCCGTCGAATTTTACTACTGAAAAGACGACTCCCTTACATTCCCCGATAACGTCATTCGGCAGTCCGCTGTTCTCGGGATAAATCAGTCCATCAATCACTGGTTCGGGTCGAGGCTGGCCACAGATGGAGTAACGCATAACATCTATCACATCCTGCGCAGACGGCTCACTGCTGAATACGCACTTGTAAGCCAGCACCGCGTGGGAGGCGGAGTCTATCATCAAGACCACCCAGAGACGGCTAATCCTGACATTCACATATAAGCCATCAGGGGTTTTGAATTGAACTGCCGAATGGCAATCCCAGTGATACCCGTCAATTTCGACTGCGTCGAAGGGCTCGGAGAACTTCAACGAGGGGCGAACAGCCCTGCCGACTGCCAAATGTGCTTTTGCGGCGCTTTCACCCTCAAACCTTATAAAGCGATTTTGCAGATCCCGTTTTGTTTCAGAGACGAATTTTGTTATCGTGTGGATACCCAAGTGTTTGGTGTAGAATGGCCACTCGTTATCATTTACTCCCCGCAATTTCAGCAACTCGAGAAATTCTCTGTGGCAAGATGTCGGTCGTTTTCTATACTCTTTAACATCGCCCGCCTTCATCGAACCCTTGATAATTTTAATGAATTCCGCCTCTAATCCTGGCAGCTTTTCAAAGGTCTGCTTGAGTATTCCGGAGAGGCCGCCTTTTGCTTCCGACAGCTTCGGCTTTGCCGGCAGGGTGCGGTGATAACCTTGAATATGGAGATATGGCAGCAAGGCACGGCAACCCCATAAGTTGCCATCCGGCGCGCACTTCATGCAACGGTTAGCATAGTAGTAAATATTGCTTTGATGGATCCCGGTACAGTTCTGAATTTCCTTGATGCTTGCGTCTGAACAGTACAGGCGCATCGCGGTATATTTCCGCTGATAATTCTCTATATCCCAATCTGATAACCCGGTTAAATCTGGTTTCGGCCAGTCATCGAATGTTCCGCGCGCTGACTCTTTAAGTGACATGACAAGGACCTCACTCTACTTGGTATCATCGGCTATCGGCACATCCAAGGCGTATGATACCCAAATGGTTGCTCTGCTAGATCCATGTGTATGAAACCATTAACAACGTGTCGCACGAAGACGCCGCAGACCTCAAATTGATCCAGATTGGGTAAAGCATCGAAGACATCGTGAAGCTCTCCTTTTTTTTGGCTGGTGGTAAAGGCGCGCACTGCATTCGAAGCAGCGACACATTTTTTTTGAGCAATCGCTGCAGCAAAAGCCAGCGGCTTCATGAGCTTTACAGCTAAAGAAGACTTTGACAGAACTTCACTTCTCGGAATGCAGATGATAGCTGATGAACCGTTGTCATCCCTTTTTTTATCGCTGATTATCAATTTGGCTGTTCCTGACGAACGTCTAGTTATTAAAAAATCAAAATCCTCTACTGCGCTCCCAAGGCTAAAGGCTTCTACATCGGGCTCAATTTCCAAGTAAACTAGCCAGTAAATCAGGGCGATATCTGATGGCAATACCAGGCTAGCATGGCATTTTTCACTCCAGGCATACCAAAGATTTCCCGTGGGCCCGCCTCGAGACTTTGCCGCATCGAGGATGCGCTGCCGCATGGCATTTTTAAGCGTTACTTTCGACCCCACTGTCGCCACCTTAAACTTTCGACGTCCGCTCTAAACAGTAATGGATCTATCATTCATTGCTAGATTTTTTCCTTATTAGCTGACGCGAAAACTCTCAAAGAAATGATAACTCAGCACTATCGTCGATCATTGATAAACAATACAAAACACGTATCAATAATATTCAATGCAAATTCACCACCCCTCTAATTCGTTACGCGTAGCAATACGTCAAGACCCCAGATTTCCATACTGAGTAGAGAATGTACCGTCGACTAGTTGTACCCACTCGCGCACTGAATGCCGATTGTACTAATATATAAATTACGACGTACACACGATGATTTCGCTTTGTTACCCAGTAAATGCGATTGGTATTGATGATGTGGAGGTGTAGCTGATGAGAAGCGAAATCACAGAGTTAGAAGGGGGTGGCTTTCGACACCCCTGTGATGAGCAATTAGTACTCAGGTGGCTTGCAGCGAGAGCTTCCTGCGCCAATTCTTTCAGGGTTATGCGTAAAGAAGCGGAACGTTTTGTGCACTGGGCTCAACTTACGCGCGGTAAGTGCCTTCAAGAAATTGAGTTTGAAGATGCCTCCGCTTATGCAGCTTTCTTGTCGGACCCGCAGCCGAGGGATATGTGGGTATCCACAACTAAGCATCCCCGATCTCATCCAGAGTGGCGCCCTTTTGCAGGACCTTTGTGTGCTAGTTCACGACGACTAGCAATTTTCCAATTGGGTGGATTGTACAATTGGATGCTTGAGCTGGGCTTCTGTCGCGAAAATCCATTCCACTTCGTGCGAAAGCCTGAGCTAATCCCCTCCCCAGTGATAACCCGCCAGCTCCCCCGCATGGGAATTCAACTGATGCTTGAGGTGGCGAGGGAGTCTACGAATGAAAAGAAGGCTGCTAGAAATCAGTTCATGGTAGCGCTATTTTACCTGACTGGCATACGTACATTTGAAGCAACGAACGCAAATATGACCAATATTCAAATATTTAGCGCGAGTGAGCGTTGGCTACAGGTTATCGGCAGAGGAGGCAAGCTACGTCGGGTGCCCGTTAACGAGCAACTTTATTCCGCTTTCGTTCAATACCGTGTTGCATTTGGATTGTCACCCTTTGTACCAGCGAATGATGAAACCCCGCTTCTCCTGGCGGCCAATAGCCGCTTGAAGCGGGCCCATGCCGACACTGTGCTCAAAGCAATGAAGGCAATCATGAAAAGTGCAGCGGCCTTGGCGCGTGATCGTGAATTGCCTGATCTCGCGCTGCAGCTGGAATCCGCGTCCACTCATTGGCTTCGCCATTCATGCTTCAGTCACCTTGCGGCTGAAACGGGAAACTTGGTATTGGTCAATACGTTGGCAGGTAACAGTTTAGTGGAAAGTATCGCCCGCTACATTCCAGTTGAAGACCCCATGCTCTTGCGAGGGAGCGAACTTTTGAGGTTACCTCTCGCTCCATGATCGCCCCCCCCCGCTAATTCAAGTGCTTCTGCTAGAATTGCATAATTATCGGTACAGTCAGGAGACACGATTCTGTGAGGTGAAATATAAAATTCAATCTTCCTTTCGTGGACAATTTATTAAATTTCAGGTAGAGCAGTCGGTCATGAGCAGCGATGATTCAAAGGGAGGGCGGCACAACACTCGAGCCCTCGTCCACGTTTATGCGCAAGAATTACTGGAACAAGGTGTAGAAGTCCGCCAGTCCACCTTGCGCGATTTGATTTTCGAACGCCATGCGATAAAGGTTTCACCCAATCTGGTTCAAGATGAAATAAGAAAATTCTGGTCATCTGTCGGCTCTGCCATAAGCGCCCGGCTAATTAGACCTTCTATTCCCGAGGGAGTGTGCCTTCAGCTTGAGCAGATTTGGCAAATTGCGCTTGATTCTGCCTCTGATGCGTTGCAAAGCGAACGACTTGACTTCGATTGCGCACTTCAACTTGCAGAGAATGCACGATACTCAGTTCAACTAAGCAACAACAAAATTGCTGCGATCCTTGTCGCACGAGACCACGAAATCATAGAGTTGCGTGCTTTGAATGATCGATTAGGCGAACAAATTGAACAGCTCAATGCAGGCGTTCGCCATTGGCAGCAAAGATATGATACCTTGCACCAGGAACAAAATATAGCTGCGCAGATTCATGCCAATGAAATTGATCGAGTTCAGCTTCTGTGTCGCGCCCAGATTGAGTTTATACAAGAACTGCACTCAGCTGAAATACAGCGCTTGCAAGAGCAGTTAATTCAGGCTGATGCCAACGTTTCCACCGCGCGAGAGGATGCAGCGAGGCATCTTGAGCGCACGGAAAATCACTTGATGATGGAAACTGCGCGGGTTCGCGACGAGGAGCGGAGCAAAGCCGAACGTCTTCATAAAGAGCTCCGACAGGCAAACGCCATGCTTGACCAGCTAAGAATTCTCAAAAGTAAGGCAGCCGAGGATATCGCGGAGCTCAAAGGAAGGCTTCTGGGTATTGTGGAAGCTATGAACAGCCTCAGGAACGAAAACTCTAATCTACGTCAACAGAACGCAGCGATGCAGAGCGCGCTGTTAGGAAAACCCGTATGACCAGAGTGGATAGGAACTGACTATTTCCCACCTATCTAAAAATTACTTCTTTCCCCTCCTCGTCCTAAAAATTACTTCCTGTATACGAAAGTAATTTTTAGGACGAGGACTATACAAGTCCTGCAGAATGATTACCTACCTGTCTGAAATATCTCATTTCTTCTCCTTTGCGCGGCTGTCCTGAGTATTAGTTCCGAGGACTGCTCAGGCCTCGATCATCTGCCTGCAGCTCGTGCCTGCACCTCAGCGATGTAATCCAGGACGAATGGATCCTGCGAACCTTGCTCCTTGTAATAGCCGACTACGTTGGCCAACGTCCGTCGCAGCAACCTCAGAACAACGTCAACAAATCATGCCTATCAGGGGTTTTACGACTGGTTTTGTCAGCGCTTTGCAGATGCTGATGAGCTGCGGCCAACGCTGCGGCGTCGAGTTTGTAGGTCTCGCCGGATGTACCTTGATGCTGGTCAGGCACAGAAATGAAGCTCTTCAGCAAGATTTCCATGCCAATCGCCGCATTGACCTGGGCAACGTGCGGCAGGTTCTGCGCGTCCAAAACCTCAGCAGCTTTCAGGTAGTTGTGAGCGCTTTGAAGCATCCAGCTTGGAAAATGACCCATTGCATACTCCTTTGAATGGTCGTCGCAGATGGCTGGAGCCCTTGATTTACGGGGCTTGTTACCGATTACACGTGCCCATTATGCGTGCCCTTGAAAGATACCGTACAAATTTGGAAGATAGCGACCAAGGATGAGCTACCCCTAGCTCATCAGGTGAGCTACCCTTCCCCATTGATAACTATAGATTATAACTAAACTAAATGACTATTTAGTTGAGTTATATGCCTTCACCCATGACTACGCAACCAGAAGTTGTATTTCCTACCCCTCTCGTGCCCGCACTGCCCATTTCGCGGGCTTTCCTCGAAGACACGGCTGAGCCTGCGCGGCGCAGTGGCTCATAACTTCGTTGCATCAGCTTGGATCTCCCGGCAAATCAACGTCTATGCTGCCTAAGCGTATCCCGATACTGGTGACGAATCGCGAGGTGCTAGACAATGTTGCGCACAAACATTTCTGCAAG
Organism: Pseudomonas sp. GW821-FHT10B02; assembly: GCF_059415665.1. Taxonomy (NCBI): domain Bacteria; kingdom Pseudomonadati; phylum Pseudomonadota; class Gammaproteobacteria; order Pseudomonadales; family Pseudomonadaceae; genus Pseudomonas; species Pseudomonas sp. GW821-FHT10B02. The sequence continues at coordinate 202,428 of NZ_JBWKNR010000010.1, forward strand.
GGCGCTGTCCGGTGGGTTACTCGATGTTTTGATTCGCGCCGGACTGATCACGGTGCTGGTGCTGTTCTGCTTCGAGATCTTTCAGCCCTTCCTCAATCTGATGCTCTGGGCAGTGATCCTGGCCATTACCCTGTACCCGCTGCACAAGATGCTTAAGCGCAAACTGGGTAACAAGGACGGTCGCACCGCTACCTTGATCGTAGTCGTCGCCCTTGCCTTGCTGATGGTGCCGATTTACCTGCTGGGCACTTCGATCAGTGATTCGATCGAAGGCACCCTGGCCGTGCTCAAGTCCGACAGCCTGGAAATTCCGCTGCCGAACGAAAAGATCGCCACCCTGCCCCTCATTGGCAAACCGCTCTACACCTTCTGGATGCAGTCGGCGACTGACATGAGCAGCGTGCTGATGAAGTTGATGCCTTACATCAAGACGGTCGGCTTGACCTTGCTGGGCAAGATGGCCGGTGTTGGCGTGGGCTTTCTGCTGTTCATCGGTGCCTTGATCATTGCCGGTGTGCTCATGGCCTACGGCGAAAACGGCGAACGCAGCGCCATCGCTATCGCCACCCGCCTCTCCGGCCCCAAGCGCGGTCCGCGCATTATTGAACTGTGCACCGCGACCATCCGCGCGGTCGCCCAGGGCGTGGTGGGTATCGCCTTTATCCAGATGCTGCTGGTGGGGGTCGGCTTCGTGCTCATGGGGGTACCCGGTGCCGGGCTGCTGGCCATGGTCGCGTTGTTGATGGGGATCATGCAGTTGCCGGTGATTCTCGTGAGTTTGCCGGTAATCGCCTATGTCTTTGCCACTGAAGGCACCTCGCTTGCCACCATCGTGTTCACCATCTACAGCCTGATTGCCGGCATGGCCGACAACATCCTCAAGCCATTGATGCTGGGTCGCGGCGTCGATGTGCCGATGCCGGTGATCCTGATTGGCGCCCTGGGCGGTATGGTCAGCGGCGGTTTCATCGGCCTGTTCATCGGGCCGGTGGCACTGGCAGTCGCCTATCAACTGTTCTGGCAATGGGTCGAGGACCAACCGCAAATCGACGTACTGGACGAACAACCGCGCGATGAGCAACCGCGACTTGAGACACCGAACGAGCATCCACCGGTCTGAGGAGAGTGCGCTTGATGTCGTGTCCTGCGCGCATGAGCCGGCTGCTGCTGTGTGGCGTCCTGAGCCTGGGCGGCTGTGTGCGCCTGGGCCCGGACTTCCAGTCACCGACCCAGGCCTGGGTCGAGCACTGGAACACTCAGGCCCTGGAACTTGCCAGCCAGCAACGTACGCAACCCGATAGCCGCCAGTGGTGGCAAGTATTTACCGACCCGGTGCTCGACCACCTGATCGCCGAGGCCGACGCCCACAACGCCGACCTGGAAATCGCCGGCCTGCGGGTGATGGAAGCCCGCGCACAATTGGGCATCGCGTTAAGCAACCGCTACCCGCAATTCCAGCAGATCAGCGCCGACAGCGTCTACCTCAAGCGTCGCCAATGGAGCGGCGACAACCCGCAGGACAGCCATCTGTGGCAACACAGCGCGGGTTTCGACATCGGCTGGGAGCTGGATTTCTGGGGCCGCTTCAGCCGCGCCATCGAGTCGGCCGATGCAGCCTGGTTCGCCGCCCAGAGCAACTACGAAAACGTTCTGGTGCTGCTTCACGCTCAGGTGGCGCAAACCTACTACGCGCTGCGTACCGCCGAGGCGCGCCTGCACATCGCCAAGAACAACGCCACACTGCAGAAGCGTAGCTATGAGATCACCGAGCGCCTGTTCACCAGCGGTGATAATGCCGAGCTCGATCTGCAACAGGCCAAGACCCAGTACCTGGGAACCCTGAGCACCATCCCCGATTTCGAGGCGCAGGTCGCAAGCACACGCAATGCTTTGTCCACGTTGATCGGTCGCCCGCCTGGCGCAATGCCGGAACTGCACACCAACACCGGTATGGTGCCCTTGGTCGACCGCGCCGTGCTGCAGGGGGTACCGGCCGATCTGCTGTTGCGCCGCCCGGATGTTCGTAGCGCAGAAGCGCAAGTCGCGGCCCAGTCGGCGCTGATCGGCGTCGCCGAGGCCGACCTTTACCCCTCCATCAGCCTGTTGGGCAGCATCGTCTGGTCCGCGAGCTCTCTGGACGGCACTTCCAACACCCTGGACCTGGTCGGCGGGCCGAGCCTGCGCTGGGATGTGTTCGACCATGGCCGGATCACCAACAACGTGCGCATCCAGGATGCCCGCCTGCAACAATTGATCGTCGTCTACCAGGACAGCGTTCGCCAGGCGGCGCGTGAGGCCGACGATGCGGCGACCGGTCTGGTCAAGGCCCTGGAGCGCGACCGTATCCTCAGCGAAGCGTCGATTGCAGCCGAGCGTTCGGTATCGCTGGCCAATGCCCAGTACCGTGAAGGCTATTCAGATTTCCAGCGGGTACTCGATGCCCAGGCTGCCCTGTTCGCCCAGCAGGATAACTACCTGGTCAACCGCAACACGGCCGTCAACAGCCTGATCGCACTGTACAAGGCCCTCGGCGGCGGTTGGTACAGTAACCGTCCGCTGCTCGATCCCGCCACCCGCCAACAGATGCAGCAACGCACCGACTGGGGCGACCTGCTCGATGAAGCGAAGGAAGGTGTCAATTGAGTGACCGCCAACAAGAGCAGGAAGTAACCGCAGCGTCGCCTGCGGCCGATCCGACAAAAAAAGCGCTGAATTGGGTTGCTGTGCTGATCGTCCTGAGCCTGGTCTGGTACCTGCTGGCCGACCGCTATACCCCCTACACGCAACAGGCACGGGTGCAGACATTTGTCGTTCCGGTGGCGGCAGAGGTTGCCGGCAGGGTCACCAAAGTCAACGTGCGCAACAACCAGGACGTCAAGGCCGGCGAAGTGCTGTTCGAGGTAAACCCGCAGCAATACCAGATTGCTGTCGACCGCGCGCGTGCCGACTTGCAGACCACCCGCAAGCAGATCGGCGCCAACACTGCTGGCATCGACTCGAAGATGGCATCCCTGAAAGCAGCCCAGGCCAACGAGGTCATGTCGCGCAAAGACCTCCAGCGCCTTGAGCGCCTGTACAAGGAAGACCCTGGTACCATCTCCCTGCGCCGGCTGGAAATTTCCCGCTCCACCCTCGATGCAGCCGTCGCCAATGTTGCCGCAGCGCGGGCAGAAGTAGAACGCGCCCGCGAAACCCAAGGTGGCAGCGACGACAAAAACGCCCAGCTGCTCAGCGCCATCGCCAATGTGGACAAGGCCGAACTGGACCTGGCCAACAGCACGGTTCGTGCCCGCTCGGCCGGCCTGGTCACCGACCTGCGCACCGATGTCGGCCAGTTCGCCGCAGCCGGGGCGCCGTTGATGACCTTGATCGCCATCCACGATGTGTGGGTCACGGCCGACATGACCGAGAACAACCTGGGCAGGGTCAGGCCCGGAACCCCGGTGCGCATCGTCCTGGATAGTCTTCCCGGCACGGTATTCGAAGGCCATGTGCGCAGCATCGGTTATGGCGTCAGTACCGGCCAGAGCACGCCAGCCGGGACCTTGCCCACGGTACAGAACAGCCGTGACTGGCTGCGCCCGGCCCAGCGCTTCCCCGTGATCATCGAGCTTGCGCCTGGCCAGTTGGCCGACATCAGCGGCATCCGTGTCGGTGGCCAGGCCGAAGTCATGGCGTTCCCCAGCGAAGGCAACCCGCTGAACCTGCTCGGCCGTCTCTTCCTGCGCGTAATGAGCTGGATGTCGTATGCCTACTGAGCAACAAGTCCGTGCCAGGCGAGCCCTGCGCCTGGCCACTGGCACTGCGCTGTGCCTGGCCGCGAGCTTCGGCCTGGCCCTGCCGATCCCTTTTATCGCACCGATGCTGGCGCTGACGATGCTGGCGGCGATGAATCGGCCACTGCCGTTCAAGGCCAGCCTGGGCCTGGCCGTGGTGCTGATGGTGACCACCGGCAGCGGCTTGCTGTTGATACCGCTGTTGCATTACTACGCGGTGACCGGCGTGATGCTGGTCGGCCTGTGCCTGTTTCTGGTCTTCCGCTATGGCATGAGTGGCGGCAATTCGCTGGTCGCCACCTTCATGGTGGTTGGCTTGACGATGATCAGCGCGGCCGGCGCTACCGAATTCGACCTGGCACTGCAGGTGATCGTATCGCTGGTCAAGGGCTTGCTCCTGGCCGTCACGGTGGTGTCGATCAGCCACTGGCTGCTCCCTGACCCGATCGGCACCCAGCCGCCCGCCCCCACACCTGCCCTGTCGGCCGATGAAATCAACTGGCTGGCCTTGCGCGCCGCGCTGGTGGTAATGCCCGCCTTCCTGTTGGCGCTGATCGATCCGGCCAGCTACATGCCGATCATCATGAAGTCGGTCAACCTCGGCCAGCAGAGCACCGCCACCAGCGCGCGCACTGCCGGGCGGGAGCTGCTCGGCTCGACCCTGCTCGGCGGCCTGATGGCGATTCTCTTCTGGTTCGCCCTGGGCCTGTTCGTCAATCTGTGGATGTTCTTCCTGTGGATGCTGCTGTTCGGGCTGGTGCTGGCCCGCAAGCTTTACGGGCTGAGCCCTGGCAACTACAAGCCGGGCTTCTGGCTCAACAGCCTGACGACCATGATCATTCTGCTCGGCCAGTCGGTGCAGGACAGCGCCGCCGGCAAGGATGTCTACACCGCCTTTGCCATCCGCATGGGGCTGTTCATTCTGGTCACCCTGTATGCCTGTGCGATGGTTCATCTGCTCGATAAGCGCCGGCAACGTCGAAATGCGTCCAACCCAACCGCTGAAGAGGCTCGCCCATGCTGATCAATTTTCTGGTAGGCCTACCGGTGATCGTGCTCTGTGTTGTGTTGCAGGCATTGTTTCTAGCCCTGTGTGCGCGTCGCTATGTGTCGCTCAGACACAAGATGAACGTGAGCCCCTCCTGGAGCGATGACGTGCGCTTGCTGTCGATGGTCATGGTGGTGATGCTCATCGGCAACTATGTGCAAATGGCGCTGTGGGCTCTGCTATTCCTGCTGCTGGGTGAGTTCGAGGACTTCATCACCGCGCTGTACTTTTCCGGCGTGACCTTCGCCACCCTGGGTTATGGCGATGTGGTCCTGAGCCAGCAATGGCGTCTGCTCAGTCCACTGGAGGCGGCCAACGGCATTCTCATGTTTGGCGTGTCCACCGCAATCATGACCGCTGCCGTAATGGACACCATCAAACAGCACGCGTCTGGCGAGCATGCAAAAGGATAACGGCAAGCGCCTTTGCAAGCGTTTGGCCCTGGAACCTCAACCTCAGAACAGTCCGGGAAACTACTGCCCGGCGCTCGATCGAATCGGCGTTGCAGGGGCGAGTCGCTGGTGCTGCAAGCCTGGCCCTAAAACGCCGTTGGCATATGCAAAAATGCGCGCTCCCCCCGTTGTAACCATCTGCTAAGTTTCCTCCCGGGCTCGACCACCGGATGGAGATGAACAGATGCTTGCTGCCTATAAAGGAACCACCTCCATCAGCCTGGTGCGTGAAGCCCTTTATGGGGCAACCCAGCGTGGCCTGGACATATCCCTGGCGCTGCAACAAGCGCGTATCGACCCGCAACTGCTCAGCTCCACGAATGCTCGTGTATGCGCCTTGGCATTCTCACGGCTGTGGGTCGCCCTGTCGGACATGCTCGACGATGAGTTTTTCGCAATCGACAGCCACCCGCTACGGCGCGGCAGCTTTCGGCTCATGTGCCACGCCACCATTGGTTGTGAGTCGCTGGAACAGGCGCTGCGGCGGATTCTGGCGTTCCTGCGCCTGGGGCTTGATGACCTGTACGGTGAGCTGCACCTGGACGGCGACACGGCGTCGATCATCATCCACGACCATGGCGTGGAGCGCAGGTTGTTCAGCTATGGCACCTGGCTGATTCTGGTGCACGGGCTGCTGTGCTGGCTGGGTAATCGCAGAATTCCGTTGCAGGCCCTGAGCTTCCGCTCGCCGCGTCCGGATGATGACAGCGACTACCGCATGCGCTTCTGTGAGCACATCGAGTTTGCCGCCCCGGTGACCCGGGTCTGCTTTGATGCGTGCTTTTTGAACCTCAAGGTGGCCCAGACGCCCGAGAGCCTGGCCACTTTTCTTAGAGACTCGCCGGCAAGTCTGTTGGTCAAATACCGCAACGACGCCAGTTTAAGTGCCCAGATCAGGCAGCGGCTGCGCAACCATACGCCGGAAAACTGGCCGGCGCTGGATGAAGTGGCCAATCAGTTGAGCATGTCCAGTTCGACCCTGCAGCGGCGCTTGCAAGCTGAGGGCATCAGTTACCAGGGACTCAAGGACAACCTCAGGCGAGACATGGCCATCAACTTTCTCGGTCAGTCGGATCTGACCGTCTGCGAAGTTGCCGCCCAGGCCGGCTTTCAGGAAACCAGCGCATTCCACCGCGCTTTCAAGAAATGGACCGGCGTAAGCCCCGGCGCGTATCGCCGTTCGAGTACTGATGCGTCCAACCAGTCTCTGACTCAATCGGCAAGCTGATCCCCTTCCCCTTCTCTCCCGCTTGCCCCCTGCTCGCGCCAATGTGCCCAGATCGGTCAAACACATCGACGCCCGCGGGCATGTGCCGCACCGCCAATCGGCCCTAGGATTCGCCACAGGTTGCGCTGTGGCCCTCACCTGCCCTGGCCAGCTTGCGGACATACGACTGTGCACTTCACAAACAAAAACAACAGCGAAGGAGACACGCTATGCAATCGGTGAACATCTACGCGCTAGTGGGGGATTCGAAGTTCAATCGTTTCCATGGGCGCATCCTCTTCTGGTGCATGCTCATCCTGATCATCGACGGCTATGACCTGGCCGTGGTGGGCGCAGCACTGCCCGCGATCATGCAAGACATGAACGTCGACCCTACAAGCGCCGGGATCATGGCCGGCTCGGCACTGCTGGGTACGATGCTGGGCGCGATCTTCCTGGGCACGCTGGCTGACCGCATCGGTCGTCCGCGCATGATCGCCATCTGCGTGGCGCTGTTCAGCATTTTCACAGCGGTGGCCGGTTTTACCGACAACCCGGTCAGCTTCAGCATTGCCCGCTTCATTGCCGGTCTCGGTATCGGCGGCGTACTGCCGGTATGTACCGCACAGATGGGTGAGTACTCACCACTGAAATTGCGCACCCGCCTGATCACCCTGGTGTTTGCCGGTTACTCGGTGGGCGGTATCCTCGTGGCGTTGACCGCCAAGCAACTGATCGAGAGCTATGGCTGGCAGTGGGTGTTCTATGTCGCCGGGCTGCCGGTGCTGCTGATTCCGTTCATTCTCAAGAGCATGCCGCAATCCCTTGGCTACTTGCTCAGGAACGGCCGTCAGGACGAATTGCGTGAAATCGTCGGCAAGATCGAGCCAGGCCATGCGGTTACCGATACGCTGGTGGTCACCGGCAATGTCGCCGTGCAAAACACTCAGGCAACCCCGGTTCGCGACCTGTTCAAGCAAGGGCGCGGGTTCAGCACGGTGATGATCTGGACCGCTTTCATGACCGGTCTGTTCATGGTTTATGCCCTCAACTCCTGGCTCACCAAACTCATGGCAATGGCCGGTTTCAGCCTCGGCTCGGCGCTCAATTTCGTCATCGTGTTCAACCTCGGTTCGATCGCCGGGGCCATGGTCGGTGGCTGGCTGAGCGACAAACTGAGCATCAAGCATGTGCTGGTGTGCTTCTACATCACCGGGGCAATAGCCCTTACCCTCCTCGGTTACACCCGCGATACCACGGCACTGTTCGCGGTGGTGTTCCTGGTCGGCGCCTCGACCCTGGGCACGCAACTGCTGGCCTACGCCTATGCCGGTGACTTCTATCCGTCCGAGATCCGTTCCACCGGCGTCGGCTTCGCCTCCGGCGTGGGTCGCATCGGCGCCATTGTCGCCCCGGTACTGATTGGCTGGCTGGTCTCGTTGAGCCTGCCGCTGCAGCAAAACTTCATGGCCATCAGCCTGGCAGGCCTGATCGGTGCCCTGGCGGTCACCCTGATCAACCAGTCCCGGGCGCAATCGACCCAAGAGAAGAAGGCCCTCGCGCTTTCGCGCTGAACCCATGCCTTGACGCCAGACGCTGCCTGCAGGAACGAACATGAACCGATTATCGCCACCGCCAGCTTCCGCGCAGCTTGTGAGCCACGCAGTTGACTGGGCCATCACCACGCGACGCAGTATCAGGGCATTTCTTCCCACACCAGTGGCGCAGGAGGACATCGAGGCGATCCTCGATGTCGCACGCTTCAGTGCCACCGGGGTGAACATGCAGCCTTGGCATGTGCATGTGCTGACCGGCGAAGTGAAGGCGCGTCTGTCGCGCGCCATCACCCGCATCGACAACGATCCCGCGTCCGCGGCAAACCATGCAGACCCGTACGCCTACTACCCGTACCAATGGAAGGCGCCCTACCTCGAGCGCCGACGGGCAGTGGGCTGGGCGCTCTACGGGTTGCTGGGGATCGACAAGAACGACAGGCCGCGCATGCATGCACAGCACGGTCGCAACTATCGGTTCTTCGATGCGCCGGTGGGCTTGCTGTTCACCATCGACCGCAGCCTTGGTGAGGGCAGCCTGCTCGATTACGGCATGTTCCTGCAAAGCGTGATGGTTGCTGCGCGCGGCCGCGGCCTGCATACCTGCCCGCAAGCCTCATTCCTCAAATACCACACCCTCATCGCGGAGCAATTGGGGATTGCGCCTGAACAGATGCTGGTGTGTGGCATGAGCCTCGGTTACGCGGACCCTGCCAGCATCGAAAACACCTTGGTGACCGGTCGGGAGCCGGTCAGTGCGTTCGCAACCTTTCATCCCTGATCACAACAACAAAAATAAAAGGTGCCTGTAATGTCGAAACACCCTGTGAAGCTGCTGCTCGCCACCGCTGTCGCCGCTCAAGCCCCGATGGTCATGGCGGACTTTGTCAAGGATGCCAAGGCAAGCCTTGAACTGCGCAACTTCTATTACAACCGCGACTTTCGCAACGACGACGCACGCCAGAACAAGCGCGACGAGTGGGGTCAGGGTTTCATCCTCAACCTGCAGTCGGGCTTTACCGAAGGCACGCTCGGCTTTGGTGTCGATGCCCTCGGCCTGCTCGGGGTAAAGCTGGACTCAAGCCCCGATCGTACCGGCTCAGGCCTGCTGGCCTACGACTCGGAGCGCAATGTCGAGGACGCCTACAGCAAGATGACGCTGACCGCCAAGGCCCGCCTGGCAAAAAGCGAACTGCGTATCGGCGGTATCAACCCGGTCATGCCTCTGCTTGCAAGCAACAACAGCCGCCTGCTGCCGCAGGTGTTTCGCGGCGGCCTGCTGGTCTCCAACGACTTTGCGCCCCTGACTTTCTCGGCGCTGCGGGTAAACGCGGTCAAGCAACGCAACTCCACCGACTTCGAATCGCTGACCGCCACCGGCTACGCCCCGGTAGAGGCCGATCACTACTCCTACCTGGCATTCGACTACAAAGCACTGCCGACGCTGACCCTGAGCTATCACGTGGCCGAGCTTGAAGACCTCTACCGTAACAACTTTTTCGGTATGAAATTGAACCAGCCGTTGTCGACCGGCGCGGTGATCGCCGATGTGCGCCTGTTCGATGCCAACGAGACCGGTGACAAGAGCGTGGGTGAAGTCGACAACCGCACCCTCACCAGTTACCTGGCCTACAGCCTCAAGGGGCATACCCTTGGCGGCGGCTACCAGAAGGCCTGGGGCGATACCCCGTTTGCGTTCGTCAACGGCACCGACACCTACATTTTCGCTGAATCGCTGGTGAGTACTTTCACCGCCGCCAATGAGCGCGTCTGGTACGCCCGCTACGACTTCGACTTCGCCGCGGTGGGCGTTCCCGGGCTGACCTTGGGAGTCAAATACGCCAAGGGTGAGGACGTCGACCCGACGCTGGTCAACACCGCACAAGCGGCAGGGCTTCGGGCCAGCGGTGAATCGGGCAAGGAATGGGAACGCATGACCGACATCACTTATGTGGTCCAGGGCGGGCCGGTGAAGGGACTGGCAGTGCAGTGGCGCAACTCCACCAACCGCTCCACGTATGCCGACAGTGCCAACGAGAACCGGCTGATTCTGCGTTACACGTTCAACTACTAGGATCCCGCCGGCAGGGTCATCGCGGGCCAGGCCCGCGATTCGGTAGGAGGGGCACCTTCGAGTGATGCTTCGCACATGTTGCTTTCATTATGAAATTAACGGCGCGATAGTATGATCGCACTCTCCATCGACAGCGATCAGGTGAGCCCCGATGAAAAGAGCCAGCTTCCAACCCATGCCGTGCCCGGTCGCTCATGCCCTTGAATGCATTGGTGACGGGTGGAGCCTGCTGATCCTGCGCGATGCCTTCTATGGTCTGCGGCGGTTCGACGAGTTTCTCTACAGCCTGGGGATCGCCTCAAGCACCCTCACCCGCCGCTTGAACGATCTGGTGGCAGCCGGTTTGCTCGAGCGCCGCCCTTACCAGGACAACCCGCCACGCCATGAGTACCACCTCAACGAAGCAGGCCGGGACCTGCGTCCGGTAATCCTCACCCTGATGAGTTGGGGCGCCCGCCACACCAGCGGTTCAGACAAGGTTGCGCTGATAGACCAAAGCACCGGCAAACCCGTAGCGCTGGCGTTGGTGGATGCCAATACCGGCAAGCCTATTACCCGTGAAGAGCACCAGCTACAGCTGGCGGAAAACGCCGATGAGTTGACTCAATGGCGTTTGCGCACCGGCCAGTCTTACCGCCAGGCCGATGCGCAGGTCCATCTCATTGCCGAATAGCGTTCGCCAGCATCAGCTTAGCGCGTATGAATTCCCGCCAGCAGCCATGGGCTCTCCTGAGCCGGCAGCGCGCTGCTGCGGTTCCGTGCCCATTGGGTCAATGCCACCATCGACGCAAACCCGAGCACGATCAACACCGGATGCGCCATCAGCAACTCGCTGAGCGAATATTTCCAGGCCAGAGGACGACCGACACCCAGCATCGCGGCATACAGCCAGGACACGCCCGACAGTGCTCCGGAGAACAGGGCAAACATTCGCACACCGATCTGCAGATCAAGTAACGATCCGGCCTTCAGCAATGCAGGCAATATATAGCGATGCAACAACATGCCGTTGAATGTCAGTAACAAGACAATAATGACTTTGGCTTGAAGTTTCGGATTGGCAAAATAGTTAATACCTTTTTCCAGGTAATCAATACCTATCAGTGCGGCTCCGCTAATCCACAAGAATATCAACGCACTGGCAACAGATTTCTGCAGACTCGTCATATGATCGTTATCGTGCCCCGTCGATACACGACCTTTCAATAAGCCCTTGACCATCGCAGCATCGCTGGCAAACACCAGGCCGATGGCGACGCAACAGGCTATCAGATGGACATAAACAACCGCCAACCGCAAAAGCTCCATGGATTCTTTCTGCCCGAACAGGCTAATAATTGTATTGATCTCCACGACGACTTCTCCACTTAATACGTTAGTGCCAGATGACCTTGCAACAGGCGTACGAACGACCTGATCGCAACTACAGGATCAAACTCACTTGAACAAACTAAATCAGTAAACCGGTATTTCAAGAATGCAGCGACTCGCCCAGCGAGCCATTGATGAGGGCATAGCGTTACTCCAGGTTTCAGGTAAAAAAAATCCCCACGTGCATTCCATACGATGCAGATGAGGATGAACGTCCATTTTTTACGAGGGAGTGCACGGCGTGATCACTGAGGACCGGCCTGCTGGAAAATAAGAGAGCTGTATTTTCCGATCGTTCACTTTTAAGGAAGAACCACCGACGGGCGGTCCCGCATTCAATACCTATGGATACTTGCGGTTTGCGCTGAAACCTGCGTGGCCTAAGGGTTCAAAGCCTGCGGTAGCTCACAGCCCGATTGCCGAGATCACGACAGGTGCAGCTCCTGCATGCTGATCTCGCGCATGCGAAACTTCTGGACCTTGCCGGTGACCGTCATCGGAAACTGCTCCACAAAGCGAAAATACCGCGGCACCTTGAAATGCGCGATACGTGCCTTGGCCCAGTCGCGCAATTGCTCTTCACCCGGGTTTTGGTCAGGGTGCAGGCGGATCCAGGCGACGATCTCCTCACCGTATCGCGCGCACGGAATGCCGATCACCTGTACCTCGGCTACCGCCGGATGGCTTGCGAAGAATTCCTCCAGTTCGCGCGGATAGATATTCTCTCCGCCGCGAATGATCATGTCCTTGCTGCGTCCGACAATGCGCACATAGCCCTGCTCATCCATCGACGCCAGGTCCCCGGTGTGCATCCAGCCCTGCTCATCAATGCTTTCAGCGCTGGCCGCCGGATTGTTCCAGTAACCGAGCATGACGCTGTAACCACGCGTGCACAGCTCACCGATTTCGCCGCGTGGTACACACTGCCCGGCGCTGTCGATGATTTTGCTCTGCAGGTGCGGTTGGGTGCGGCCAACGGTGGTCACGCGCAGCTCGAGGTCATCGTCAGGGCCTGTCTGCAATGAAACCGGGCTGGTCTCGGTCATGCCGTAGGCGATCTGCACTTCGCTCATGTGCATTTCATCGATTACCCGACGCATGACTTCGATGGGACAGTTGGCACCGGCCATGATGCCGGTGCGCAGGCTTGAGAGATCGAAGGTGTCGCGTTGCGGATGGTCTAGTTCGGCAATGAACATGGTCGGCACCCCATACAGTGCGGTTGCCCGCTCCTCGGCCACCGCACACAGGGTGGTCAGGGGATCGAAAGCATCCCCGGGGTAAATCAATGTCGATCCATGGGTCAGGCAGCCAAGGTTGGCCATGACCATGCCAAAGCAATGGTAGAGCGGTACCGGCACCACCAGGCGGTCATGCTCGGTCAGGCCGAGGCTCTCACCGACCATGTAGCCATTGTTGAGAATGTTGTAATGGCTGAGGGTCGCGCCTTTGGGAAAGCCGGTGGTGCCCGAGGTGTACTGGATATTGATCGGCTCAGCGTAGTGCAGGCTGGTCTGGCGCGCCGCCAGCGCCGCAGCGCTGACCTCTGCGGCTCGCGCCTGCAGCGCCTGCCAGGCGAGAAAGCCCACCGGCGGGTGGTCAGCCAGACTAACCACTCCACGCAGCTCAGGAAAACGCTCGCAGGCCAGTTCCCCAGGTGCGCTCGCGGCCAGCTCAGGCACCAGCTCCAGCAGCATGGCGTGGTAGTCGGAGGTTTTGAAGGCGTCGGCACAGACGATCCAGCGGCAGCCCGACTGGCTCAATGCGTAAGCCAGCTCGTTGCTGCGGTAGGCCGGGTTGATATTGACGAGGATGGCGCCGATTTTCGCACTGGCAAACTGGGTGATGCACCACTGCGCGCAGTTGGGCGCCCAGATACCCAGGCGGTCACCGCGTTCAAGCCCCAGGGCCATCAGCGCGTGAGCCTGGCGCTCGACCGCATCCGCGAGGGTCTGCCAGCTGTAGCGCAGCCCCTGGTGCCGGACCACCAGCGCTTCGCGCTCGGCAAAGCGCGACACGGTTAGGTCGAAGGCGTCCCCTATGCACATTTGCAGCAGCTTGGTGTCCTGCCGCCCTTGGGTTTGGCTCAACGCGTTCATGGTGTTCTCTTGTTCTTGTTGTTCCGGGATTCAACGCCGCGCTGCCTAGCAGCGCGGCGGCCTTGCCTACCTGACGAACACCTGGGTGGTGGTGATCGACATGTCGCCACCTGGCAGCTTGATGTTCTTGACCTTCTCCAGGCTCTGCGGATCGAACACCGCGATATCGTTGAAGGTGCCGGCAAGGTAGAGCTTGCTGCCCTGCTTGTTGAAGGCCACGCAGTAGTAAGTGTGGTCGAGGTTGGCGGCCTTGATCAGCTTGCGCTCCTTGATGTCATAGCGCGCCAGGCGGTTGAGCACCCCGTACATCTGGTTCGGGTCCTTTGGTGAACGCAGGCCGGTGAAGTACAGCTCGGTCAGCGAAGCGAACTCCTGGTAGCTGCTTTTACCACTCTTGAGATCGATGCTCAGGTAGCCATACATCGGTTCAGCCGTGGCTGGATCCTGCTTGTCGTCCTGGAAGCGCGACACGGTGTAGAGCATGGTGAAGTCATGCTGTGCGGTCTGGTGTGGCCAGAAGTACAGCACGTCCGGGGCGCTGAACCCCGGACGCTGCCAGTTGCGCAGTGGCAGCGCGACTTCATATTTGCCGGTGTTCACATCCATCTTGTAAATATCGGGGCCGGCGACAAACAGGCTGCCATCATCCGCCGCGCGCATCAGGAAGACCTGGCGCGGCATGGGAAAGCTGCGAACAGGCTTGGCGGCCAGCCCGTCTGCGGTACGGAATACCTCCAGGCGCGGCGGTTTGACCACGTAGTGGTCATTCAGGCGCTGGGTCGGATTGACCGTGGCGTAGACCTCCTTGCCATCCGGGCTGATGGCGAAGGAAAACATCGAGCGCGCCACCTCGCCCGGGGTGTTCGACAAGTTGGCGTGGAACACCGTCTTGCAGGTGTCCAGGTCAATACCGTAGAGATCCCCGAAATGGTTGTTGAGCAAGTACGCGGTACGATTGTCCGGCGCCATCATCGCCGTGCCGGGGCCAAAGGCGTCCGGCAGCTTGCAGCTTTTGTAGAGCTCATCGCTGGCCAGGTCGACCACGTGCAGGTTGTTTGGGTAGTTGGTGGCGATCATGTACTCGTGCCCCACCTTCAGCGCAGGCCCGCTGCTGTCGGCAGCCCAGGCTGCGAAGGTGCTGGCACAGGCGGCGACGGTGAACGCCAGCTTGGCGAAAACTCCAGGTTTCATGCGGTTTCCCCTTGTTGTTCTTGTTGGCCGGTCACTTGTCTTTTGGAAACACAGTGCCGAGGTTGCGCCAATCGTCTTGGGAGTTGCTGGCCTGGGCGTTCCAGTCCTGGTAGGTGCTCATCATGTCGGGCACCTGGGCTGGCCACCAGCAAGGGTCCGAGCAGCCGTAGAGGTCGGCTTCCATTGGCTGGCACAGCGAGCTGACGCCACCAAAGGCATCCACTTCCCAGCCCGGGTCGGTGGTGGCGGTGCAACCGGCGACCGCGCTCATGGCCACGACTTCCTCGACCCGGTCCTGGGCGACCGCTTGCTCAAGAATTTGCGCTTTGTTGTTCAGCGGCTTGAGATGTTTCATATCAATGCGCCTTCCGCGGAGTGATGTAGCGGCTGATGAAGGCCGGATTGGCGGCCATGATGCGGCTGTAAACCTCGATGCCGAAGTCAATCCAGTCGCGCATCAACTCGCAGTAGTGGTAGGTCGGATGAGTAGGATCGCCGTAGCGGGCATAGCTCTCGTGGTAGCAGCCGCCAGAACACAGGTTGCGGATACGGCAGCTGTCGCAGCCGGTGCCGCTACGGTCCAGGCGCTGGGACAGGAAGTCGTTCAGCTCCACCTGCTTCACCCCGCTGTGCACGTTGCCGAAGGTCGGCAGGCTGGAGCCGGTGAAGCGATGGCACAGGTTCAGCTCGCCCTTGTGATCGACCGCCAGCATCTTCAAGCCGGCGCCGCACGGCAGGGCTTTCTTGTGCCCTTCATGGATGTCGGTGATCAGCTGGTGGAGGTTGGAGAAGCCGATATTGCGGTGTTCCAGTGCGGCTTCCAGGTAACGTCGGCCAAGGGCCTTCATGTTGGCGAACACCTGCACCAGTTCATCGCTGGTGAGGTTAAAGCTGCTGATGTCACCGGAGGTCACCGGGGCGAAACCGACTTCGGCGAATCCCAGTTCGTTGAACAGGTGATCCCAAATGGTTTCGACATCGGTCACACCGGTGGTCAAGGTCACCCGTGCACCCACCGGGCGGCTGCTGTAGCGCGACAGCAGCATCTGGGCCTTGCGCCGCACCACGTCGTAGGTGCCCTGGCCGCCGACGGTGATGCGGTTGCGGTCATGTACGGTCTTGGGGCCGTCGATGCTCACCGACAGGCCAAAACGGTGGGCGTTGAGGTAATCCACGGTCTCTTCGGTGAGCAGCGTGGCGTTGGTGGTCATGACGAACTCGACAAGCTTGCCGGCCTCGGCAAAGCGCTTCTCGCAATAGTCGACCATGTACTCGATCAGCTTGCGATTGCTCAGTGGTTCGCCGCCGAAAAACACCACGGTAAAACGCTCTTCGTCCGGGGATTCCTTGAGCAGCATCTCCACCGAAGCGATGGCCGTTTCCACGTCCATTTTCTTGCCCGCCGAGGGCTTGTCCAGGTCTTCCTTGTAGCAGTAGGTGCAGCTCAGGTTGCAGCCGGTATTGACGTTCAACACCACGGTATTGATCGCCGTACGCTCGACCCGCTTCAGGCCGATTTCCGGGGTCAGCGGCGAGCCGTCGCTGACCACCTCCAGGGCGATCAGCTCGCGCAAGGTGTCGATGATGTCCTCACCGCTGAAGCGTGATTGCAGACGCTGCTGCAACTCTTCAGATGAACAGCCTTGCTCGCGCAAAGTGTCGATGATTCCGCCTGTTACTGCGTCGGTGGCAAACAGCGAACTGCTGGGGATATGGAACAGCATGCGGTCGGCGTCCACCTGCACTTCATGCAGATTGCGTTCGACCAGATTCAAAAGCGCGCCCATGGCGACCTCCCGATGTGCATTGTGATCAACGTTGGAATCCGGGCAGCGCAGTGCCCGTAGGGTCAACGGCCGATCACGGCAGCGGTGGATTGTTCCAGCGTTGCACGGTGACGATCAGGTGGCCTTCGCCTTTCTGTCCGCCGTCCTGCAACTGGGCGATCACTTTCAGATTGCCCGCGTTGTTGGTCATCATCCGCCGCTCGGGGTTAGGGCCGGCACCGCCGGGCATGAAAATGCCGTTCTCGAGCATCTGCCCGGCGAACTTGACGTCTTCGTCTTCCTTGGCCTTTTCGTTATACGGCTCGACCGACCACTGCGCCGGCAGATAGCCAATGCGCAGCGGCTGACCCTTGGCATCTTTACCCCAGGCCTCGGCCTCGAAGCGCCCCTGCACCTTCGGCGTACTGCCGCCGTTCTCACCGATGCGGGCGATGGAGAACGCCGGCACCACTTTCACTTCCTCGACTTTGTCGTAGACCGCCAGGCTCGGCCCTTTCAATCCGCCCTGGCTGACTTCACGCAGGCCAGGCGCCGCATCGGCCGCAGCCCGCACCTTGACCCGTACCTGGCTGGCGCTTGATTCCAGCACTTCGGTCACGTCGATACCCGGGCCAAGGTCCGGTTTGCCGGACAAGCCGCTGCCAACCAGTGTCAGCTCGGCCTCGCTGCCCGCCTTGATGAACGAAGGCTGTACGGCCAGCAAACGGGCCTTGCCCTCCTTCACCGCAGTAAAATCCAGGCCGCGTTCGTCATGCTCGGCCTCGAACATGCGCCCTTTCATCTCGCCATCGAGTGCGGCGAATACCTGACGCATCGTGGTATCGCCAATCCTGACGTTACCGCGCCATTCGAAGCCGTTGTAGAGAATCGCCGAGCCGCTGCCCTGGAACGGCGTACCGTCGGCATAGCGGCCGTTGACATCGACCTTGAAGGTGCCATCGCCCTGAGCGCTGCCGAGGGTCATCTCGCCGCGCACGTCACCCTTGCTCAGCATATGGCCACTAAAGGCCCAGCGCCCCACCAGCACCTCGGGCTTGGGCCGTGTTTGCTGCCAGTCGGTCCAGGCCGGATTGTCCAGCGGGAAGCGCTTGGCCAGCTCAGGCACCATTTCGTTCAGGGCGATCTCTAACCAGTCGCGATCCCGTGACAGGGCCTGGTATTCGAGTGACGGCCATTGGCCAAGGTGGAAGTTGACCAGGTGTTCCCATTCCTTGGCCGGACGCCGCTGCAGGGCGACCCGGGCGCCGGAGTGGCAACGGCCGCAGGTCTGGCTGAGCTTCTCGTCAAACTGCTCCACCGTGTTCAGGCGGCGCTCCATGGCATACCGCACACCTTCGGTTTCGCTGGGTGCCAGGCCTTGCTTGTCGGCCAGGTACTTGACCAGGGTGCGGCGGTCATCGTCGCTGATCTGCAGACCATGCATGACCTGCATGCGGCCGATGCTCATCAACCAGCCTTCGGGGGTTTTGCGCTGGTGACTGATGCGGCTATAGCTGTCGTTGCCTTCGGCTGTGTGACAGCCCATGCACTTGCTCTGCAGCAGGTCGGCGCCGGGCTCTTTGGCCTGGAGCTGGGTGCATAGCAAGGCGGCGGCGATCAGCGCCAGGCTGCTGGTATGTCGCCGGAGTCGAGTCGTTCTCAAGGTCAGACCTCCACGGTGTTGTTCTTATCGTTATTGCACGCTGGGTGCCGTAGGTGCTTCTGCGAATGACCAATACAGGAACTGTGCCAATCCAGGCAAAGCGTTTATTTTCAATGTGTTAAACACCTTCAAGGACGAATCGCAGTGGGTCGAACTGTTGCAGGGGTGTCTCATACTGTCTCAAAGTGCTACACCGTAATTCGTCTACAGTTTTCTGTAGGCGGGTAAAAAGACAAGCAATATCAATACGTTGATGACGGATCTCATGTTTGGCATGGTGGTTGCGAAAGCGCCCTGCACATCCAATGACAAGAGGCGCCGCCCCATGCTGTCGACCCTGCCGATCCTCCCCCGTACCCAGGCTTTTCTCGACCGTAAACTGAAAATGCGCATTGGCGCCGACTGGCAGGACGCGCAGAGTGGCAAGACCATGAACTTTCGCAACCCGGCCACAGGCGAGGTACTGGGCGAGGTGCCGTGTGCCGACAGCGTCGACGTTGAGCGTGCCGTCCAGGCGGCGCGTGCGGCCTTCGATGACTCGGCCTGGAGCCGCATGCGTCCCCGTGAGCGGCAGAACCTGCTGTGGCGTCTGGCCGAACTGATGGAGCGCGACGCGCAGGAGCTGGCCGAACTCGAGTGCTTGAACAATGGCAAGAGCGCTGCGGTGGCCAAAGTCATGGACGTGCAACTGGCCATCGACTTCCTGCGCTACATGGCTGGCTGGGCCACCAAAATTGAAGGCGCGACGGTGGAGCCTTCGCTGCCGTTGATGCCTGACGATCAGTTCCACGGTTTCATCCGCCGCGAAGCGATCGGCGTCGTCGGTGCCATCGTCGCCTGGAACTTTCCGCTGCTGCTGGCCTGCTGGAAGCTCGGGCCGGCGCTGGCCACCGGCTGCACCATGGTGCTCAAGCCTGCCGACGAAACCCCGCTGACCGCCTTGAAGCTGGCCGAACTGGTGCAGGAAGCCGGCTATCCGGATGGCGTATTCAACGTAATCACCGGCACCGGGCTGAATGCCGGTGCCGCTCTCACCCGCCACCCCGGCGTAGACAAACTGACCTTCACCGGTTCCACCGAAGTCGGTAAGCAGATCGGCAAGGCGGCCATGGAAAACATGACCCGCGTGACCCTGGAGCTGGGCGGCAAGTCGCCGACCATCGTCATGCCCGACGCCAACCTGCAGGAGGCCGCCGCGGGCGCCGCAACGGCGATTTTCTTCAACCAGGGCCAGGTGTGCTGCGCAGGTTCGCGCCTCTATGTGCACCGCAAGCATTTCGACAATGTAGTGGCCGATATCGCCTCGATTGCCAATGGCATGAAACTCGGCAACGGCCTTGATCCGCAGGTGCAGATGGGGCCGCTGATCTCCGCCAGGCAGCAGGACCGGGTGACCGGCTACATCAACCTTGGTCGCGAACTGGGCGCCACTATCGCTTGCGGTGGTGAAGGTTTTGGCCCGGGTTATTTCGTCAAACCGACGGTGATCGTTGACGTCGACCAGCGTCATCGCCTGGTTCAGGAAGAAATCTTCGGCCCGGTGCTGGTCGCCATGCCCTTCGACGACATTGATGAAGTGGTGCGTCTGGCGAACGACAACCCTTATGGCCTGGGCGCGAGCATCTGGTCCAACGACCTGGCGGCGGTGCACCGGATGATCCCGCGGATCAAGTCTGGTTCGGTGTGGGTCAACTGTCACAGCGCGCTGGACCCGGCACTGCCGTTCGGTGGCTACAAGCTGTCTGGCGTCGGCCGGGAAATGGGCGCTGCCGCGATCGAGCACTACACCGAGCTGAAATCGGTGCTGATCAAACTCTGAAGCGCCCCCCGGTGGGAGCGGGCTTGCCCCGCGATTGCGGTATGTCAGTCACATCGCATCGCGGGGCAAGCCCGCTCCCACCAGCTAGTCAGCCATACCCCTGCTCGGCCAGCCAGCGCCGCACCATCATCTGCTGCTCCATCGAGCGATCGCTTAACACTTGCGTCAGTTCAAGCCCGTCTTGAACACCACGCACCACCGGCGCCAGCTCGATCCCCTGCAGGTGCCACACGCCCAGCGGCTGATCCGCCGTTACCACCACATCGGCCTCATCCACCAGCCCTTCGCGCAACACCGGTCGCCGTTCGACACGCACCGCCTCCCAGTCGGAGGCGCCATGTATCGGCTGCGCATCCGGCCACTGCCGCCTGCGCGCCCAGAACAGGCCTGCTGCCCGCGCCTGTTCCTGAGCATAAAAGTCCCGTCCGATCCGCGCGAAGCGCAGGAACAGCTGTTCGATCCGTTGCTGATGAAAACACCGCGCCAGAGCCGCCCGCTGCGGGCACCGCAACAGCGTGTTGATCACCGCCGGGGCCTGCAACGCTGAGGACAGCGACTGGAAAATCCCGTTCCCCGACAACGGGTCAACCGCCATCGCCGCATCGCCCACCCGCAGCCAATCCTCACCTGCACACTCGCCAGCCAGAATGGCGGTGCTGCTGCGGGCATGGACGATTGCCGGCGCCAGGGCATGCGCATCGAACAGCTCGGCTACCAGCTCCGAGCGGCGCCGGCGTTCGGCGCAGTACTCGGCCAGTGCAGCCTTGCCCGGCAGGCCTTCGGCATTCAGGGTGATCTGCCAGTAGCAGCGGCCATCGGCCAAGCGAGCCATCCACGCCCAGCCATCGTCCAGGCTCTCCACGGCCGAAGCCGGCTCGCCAGGCTCGCCCTGCCACAGATTGAGCAGGCTGACCGTCTCCGGGCCACGCAAGCGGTCGGCCGCCAACGGCGCCTGGCGGCCGCGGGCTTCCACCAGAAACTCGGCTTCAAGGGTTTGCCCATCGTCCAGACGCACCTGATGGCCATCCTCGCCCAGCACCTCGCGTACCCGTCCCTCGACCAAGGTCACCCCGGCCCGCTGCAGATCATCGCGCAGGGCCCGGTCGAAGGCTTGCCGATCGAGCAGATACTCCTGATTGAGCTGCAGGTGCTGGCCATTCCAGCGCACTTGCCGTGTCGCAGGTGTAGCTACTTCCTCCAGGGCACTCCCCAGACCGGCGTGACGCAAGCCCTCAAGTACCCGCTGCGAAACCCCTTCAACGGCCGCGAAGCGACGCCACTCGGACACCACCGTGACCGCATAGCCCAGGCGCCGCAGGCCGATGGCGGTGGCCGCGCCGGCAGGGCCGGCACCGAGGATCAGGATACGCGGATCAGCCATGCCTGCCTCCACGGCGCTCAGGTCCGATGAAGGCGGCATTTTCGCGTAGATACGCCAGCACTTGCTCGCGTGTCGCCCGCCTATGCTCGTGTAGATAGGCCGCAATCTGCCCGCTCAGGGCTGCACAGGCCAGGCTCGCACCGGCTGATCCTGCGTCCTCGCCGACCGCCGCGCCGAAGTCTGCCTGCGCGGTGTCCAGCCACGACCACTGCCCCGCTGCACAGCGGGCATCGCCAGTGATGCGCAGCACGCCCGGATAGCTGGCCGGGTACACCGGCCCGCCACGCGCGGGGCTGGACGCACAGAGCAGCACGCCGGCTTCCACTGCTACGGCGCAGGCCTGGCGCAGGACCGTTCGATCCTGCGCCAGGCCCAGGCTCAGATTGACCAGGCTCACGCCTTGCTCCACCAGCCACAGCAACGCCGCACTGACTTGCAATACCGAGGTCGCCCCCCGGCTGTCGAACACCTGGGCCACCTTTACCGACAGCCCGTCGGCCTGTGCCAGCAGCCGTTCAAGCACCGCACTGCCATGGCCGAGGGCATCGGCCTGCAACTCGCCTACGCCCAGCGTTCCCTGCTCCAGCCAGAAGCGCCGCCCGCCGGTCAGATAGCGGGTCTGCTGCACAGAACAGCCGCTATCGATCACCCCCACGCACAGTTCATCGGCCATGGCGCAATGGCTCCTGCCAGACCGCTTGCAAGCGGCCGTCTTCAAGGTGCAAGTGCAGGTCGGCGTCGGCCAGGGTACTGGTGCGGTGGCTGATGAGAATTCGCGTGCGCCCGGCGAATAGCTGGTCGATGGCGGCGATCACTTCGCGCTCGGTTGCCTCGTCCACCGCCGATGTCGCTTCGTCGAGCACCAGCACCCGTGGATCCTGAAGCAAGGCGCGGGCAATGGCGATGCGCTGTTTCTGCCCGCCAGACAGCTGCTGGCCACGTTCGCCCAATTGACCGTCCAGACCAAGCGGCAAGGCCTCGACCAGTGATTCCAGGCGAGTCAGGCGCACCACCCGTTCAAGCGCCTCGCGGCTGGCCTCGGGCACACTGTAGGCCAGGTTCTGCGCCAGGGTGCCGCGAAACAGTACGATGTCCTGGCTGACCACGGCTATGGACCTGCGCAGGGCCAGCAGATCCAGGTCACGCAGGTCGGCGCCATCGAGCAGGATGCGCCCCTGCTCAGGGTCATAAAAGCGTTGCAGCAGATCGATCAGGGTCGACTTGCCAACACCTGACGCACCACTGATCGCCACCTTCACCCCTGCCGGTATGCAGATATCGACGCCACCCAGCACCCTGCCCAGACGCTGCTCGTGAGCGAAATGCACAGACTCCAGGCGCAACTCCCCGGGCCCTTGCGGCATGGGCACCGGCGCTGTCGCCTGGTGCACGCCAACCGGTTCCTGCTGCAATTCCATCACCCGCCCGAGACTCACGGCCATGCGCTGCACCGCCACATACAGGCCGAGCAGGCTCTGTACCGGCCCGACCGCCATGCCCAGGTAGGTGGAGAACGCGATCAGTGCGCCCAGTTGCCAGGTACCCTGAATCACCCAGTAGCCGCCGACCAGGAAAGCGCAGGCGCGGCACAGCGAGGTCAAGGTACCCGGCACCGCCTGGGTGAAGAACTCAGTGACCTGCACCCGCAGCAACTGGCTCATGTAGCCCTGCCCCAGGCGTTCCAGGCGTTCGGATTCACGGCGCTGCTGCCCGGCCGCCTGGATGAACTTCATTGCCGGCAGAGTCTCGACCAGAAACGACGATACATCGGCAGAACGCTCGCGCAGGCTGCGCACCTCACGTTCAACCTTGCGGCGCATCCAGCGCAACCAGAGCACTTCGATGGGAATCAGCAGCGCCAGCAGCAACGACAGTTGCCAGGACAGCATGAGCATCAGGGTTACCGCGCCGATCAGGCCAATCACACTGGAAACCGCCGCGAACAACGAGTCCACTGCAAAGCGCTGGATCTCGGCAACATCGCCATCGAGCCGCGAAAGAATATCACCGATGCGCTTACGCCCGTAGAACGCCGGCGACAGCTGCTGCAAGTGGCGATACAGGTCATCGCGCAGGGCAAACAGAATGCGTCCGGAGAGGCGTGTATGCAGGTAGCGGTTGATGCCCGCCAGCAGCATGCCGACAATCCCGACGGCGATCATGACCAGCGCCACCTGCCAGAGCACCTGGAAGTCCTTGGCCAGCAGGCCTTGGTCGATCAGGGTTTTGACCAGCCAGGGTTGCACCAGTACCAGCAGCGAAGCCGCCAGGGACAGCCCGAGCAATACGGCGATCGCTCGCCGGTGCGGGCGTACGAAGCCGTACAACCAGGCCAGCGCGTGGCGCATCAGCTGCGGGTCGGAGCTGTTGATCAGCCTGAGAAAAATACCGCCCATCAACAGCCCCTCATCCGCGCAGTTGCTTGAGTTTTCGGTACAGCGTGGCACGGCTGATACCCAGGGCATCGGCCGCTGCCGAGACATTGCCCTGATGGCGCGCCAAGGCGCCGCGGATCAACTCCACCTCGTTCTCACGAATGCTGCCGGTTTGCTGCGTACTGGCGGTCAGTTCATCGAGCAGGCAGTCGGTCAGGTGCTCCAGGCTCAGCACCTGCTCACCTGGCTCGCGCATCGCCAGCGCCGAGCGCAAGACCATTTCCAGCTGACGGATGTTGCCCGGCCAGTCGAAGTTGCCGAGCAACTCGCGCAGGCCCTTGTCCAGGGCGACACCTTCGGCGCCGAACTTGCCCAGCAGGCTGTCGATGACCTCGCTCAGGTCGTCACGGTCGCGCAGCGCCGGCAGCTGCACGCTTACGCCGTTGATGCGGTAGTAGAGGTCTTCGCGAAAGTGCTGGTCGAGTACCAGGCGTTTCAGATCGCGGTGGGTGGCACAGATCACCGCCACGTCGATGTCCTGCTCGTCGCCGCCGCCAAGCGGCGCGACCCGGCGCTCCTGCAGCACCCTGAGCAGGCGCGCCTGCAGGGCCAGCGGCATATCGCCGATTTCGTCGAGAAACAGGGTGCCGCCGTGAGCCTGCATCAGCCGACCGACCATACCGCCACGGCGCGAGCCAGTGAAGGCGCCTTCGCGATAGCCGAACAGCTCGGACTCGATCAGACCTTCCGGGATGGCGGCGCAGTTGACCGCAACAAAGGGTTTGTCGGCACGCGGGCTGGACTGGTGCAAGGCGCGCGCCACGACATCCTTGCCGGTGCCGGTCTCGCCCAGCAACAGCACCGGCAGATCATTGTTCAGGCCCCGGCAAGCCATGCGCAGGGCCCGGGCCAGGCGTGCATCGCTGCCGGCCAGGGTTTCCAGTTGCGCAGGTTTAGGTGCGGGGAGCGCCTTGCAAAGAGTTCGCGGCGTACTCATGGCGGCACGCTGCGGCAGGTGTACCGCGCGGAAGAAAAACTCGCCCTTGGCGGTCTGCACGCTGTTCACCCGGTCGCTCCACAGGCGGGTGAGGAAGGCTGATGTGCGTTCGCCCATCAGCTCACTGCAACGCCTGCCAAGCAGCGCCGGACGCGCCAGCTGGAGCAGCTCACAGGCGCGTTCGTTCGCCGCCAGCACCTCGCCATCAAGGCTCAGCGCCAGCAGGCCGTGCCAGGCACTGCCAAGGTATTGCGCACGGTTGTGAAACGACAGCACCAGCTGATCGGGATAGCACAGGCCGAACATCCGGCTCTCGATATTGCTGGCCGCCA
This sequence comes from Pseudomonas sp. GW821-FHT10B02, assembly GCF_059415665.1. NCBI lineage: Bacteria > Pseudomonadati > Pseudomonadota > Gammaproteobacteria > Pseudomonadales > Pseudomonadaceae > Pseudomonas > Pseudomonas sp. GW821-FHT10B02. The sequence goes on from NZ_JBWKNR010000010.1 coordinate 227,532, forward strand.
TGATCAGCGTGGAGAGGTTGTCCTGAGGCTGGGCCATGATGCCTTCGCGGGTCAGGTCGAGAACGCCGATCACATGCCCCTGGGGATCGCGCAGCGGCACCGAGGTGCAGGAAAACGGGCTGAGCCGGTCCAGGTAATGCTCGCCGCAGTTGATCAGGGTCGGGCGGCCCTCGACCACCGCCGTGCCGATGGCGTTGGTGCCGCGGCTCGACTCGCTCCAGCAACTGCCTGGATGCAAGTCACGCAGGCCGGCCTGATTGAGCTCGGTCGTCTGGCCACCGATGGCCAGGATGTTGGCCTGCGCATCGCCGAGAATGATCATCCCGCTGTTGCCTTGGCGGGCAACCAGGTATTCCATTTCCGGTGTAGCGGCGTCGATCAGCAGACGGTTACCGTCGAGCAGCTCCTGCAAGCGCTGACGTACGCCCAGCTCGACCTCATCGGAGCCCAGGCAGCTCAGGCCATGGCCCAGGCTGCGCCGCCACGAGGCATCAATTTCTTCGCGCAGCATGCCTTGCGGCAAGGCGCCTTCACTGACAAGTTTCAGGCGGGCCATGCGCGATGTCTGCAATGGATCGGTAGCAATTGTTATTGGTATATGTCGCGCCATCTCTGACTCCAGCGTGATGCGATTGCTCCATCTGCGCTGACTTTACCCCAATATCTCCCTGCTTCCACGCATTGCCGGCAAAACCACCTCAAACAAAACGTTCAAACCGATAAGGCGCCGGATCGATGATCGGCGTATCCCCCGAAACCAGGTCGGCCGCCAGTTGTCCGGCAGCCGGCGAAGTGCCAAAACCGTGCCCGGAGAACCCTGTGGCCAGAGTAAGTCCTGGCAGCTTTGCGACTGGCCCGATCACCGGGATCGAGTCGGGCGTCACATCGATGGTGCCGGCCCAGGCCTGTTCGATCTGCGCCTGTTCAAACACCGGCCAGGCGGCTTTGAGGTTATTCATCGCTTCGTTGTTGAGCGATGCGTTGGCTTGTGGGTCCTGAACCCTTACCCGCTCGAACGGCGTCACGTTGGCGGCTTTCCAGCGCCGCGCCAGGGCAAGATCATTGAAAAAATGCTTGCCGAAGGAGACGCGCAGAAAATCCCGTTGTGCGCGAAACGCTGGTAAGTAGCGTGAGCCCAGCAGCAAGTGGTCGAGTGTCAGCAATGCATCCAGCTTGCCGCGCTGGGTGATGATGTAGCCACCGTCCTTGTGCTTGCGAAACGAGAAGTCCGGCGCTCCGACGGCAATGTCGGTCGGCCCCTGCATCGGTTTGGTCCGCAACACAGAACAGACCAGCGGCAGGGTCGGCAGCTCAATACCCTGGTTACCCAGAAAACGCCTGGACCAGGCGCCACCGGCCAGCAGCACCTGGTGACAGCGGATCTCGCCTTTTTCAGTGACAACACCACTGACCTTGCCGGCAGTGGTGACCAAGGTGCGTACTGCACAGTGTTCGACAATCACCGCGCCCTTGGCCATCGCTGCTTTGGCAATGGCACTGGCGGCCAATGTCGGTTCGGCACGGCCATCGGACGGCGTATAAATGCCACCGGCCCAGTCGCCTTTGCCACCCGGCACCAAGGTTTCGATTTCACGCTTGCTGAGCAAGTGTGAATCAAGCGATAGCGCGTTCACCGACTTGAGCCAACCTTCGTGCATGGCCATTTGTGCTTCGTTGCGACCGACAAACATGATGCCTGCCTGGCGGTAGCCGACATCGGCCCCTACCCGCTCCGGCATTTGTGCCCATAAACGATCGGAAGCTTGAGCCAGCGGGATATCTTCGGCGTGGCGGCTGGTTTTGCGCACCCATCCCAGGTTACGTGATGACTGCTCTCCCGCCAGTCGGCCTTTCTCCAGCACCACCACCGGAATATTGCGCTCGGCCAGCGCTAGTGCAGCGGTCAAACCGATAATCCCACCGCCAATGATCACAACCGATGTGGACGATGGAAATGCGCTTGAAGTGTGCACAGTCGCAATAGTGGGTGCCATGACAAAGACTCGACTTACAGTGTGTTAAGACAGGTAAACGGGAGCGCCATTTCGCGCACACCGTTACAGCGGCAGCTTGATTTCCACGACGTTGGCGCGCGATGCATTGCGGTACGCGGTGACCTCTACCTCGACTTTGTAAACCGTAGAGCCCAAAGGCGGACAGGTAACGGTACTGGCCGGATTGATCCCGCGGAACTTCTCGCCGATCAAGGTCATGACTTGCGCTACATCCTGCGGGTCCTGAATAAACACGCGCGAGCAAATGACGTCAGCCAGGCTTGAGTCAACGGCTTTCAGCGCTGCTTCAATATTGCTGAACACCTGATGAGTCTGTTCGACCACATCCTCGGAAATCAGCTTGGTTTCAGGGTTGCGCCCGGCAGTATTGGATACATAAATCCAGTTATCGACCGCTACCAGACGAGAGTAGCTGCCCATTTCTTCGTACTTTGAACCGGTTTTAAGCTTAATGATTTCAGTCATGCCTAGTGTCTCTTCAAGTGAACAAAAATGCTTTAACTGAGCACCGGAGTTTCCCAGAGATTCAACTTCACGCCGATGCCTTTTTCCAATGCATTGCGGTACACGACCGTGCCCCAGGCAACATCTTCAACAGGCATTCCGCCCACCGACATAATGATGATTTCTTCGTCGTTTTTACGACCTGGCGCATCACCGGCAATGATCTTGCCAATGTCTTCCAGTTCTTCCTCGGTCAACTTCCCTTCGGCCAGCATGTCCATGAAGCGCACGCCGATTACCGGCACACAGTTATGCGCAGGCTTGGGCAATTCTTCGAACCAGGCGTGATAAAGACCAGTATTGTCCAGCACTTTACGAACATCTGCCTGTTCCATACCGTCATCCAGCCGGCAACTGGCAGGCATCGCCATAAATGCGCCAGGCTTTACCCATTCACGCTTCACAACGGGGTAGGTTTGTGGATCGCCGGTTGCACCGGAACTGCAGTAAGTGACCAGATCCGAGTCGCGCACAACTTCTTCAAGTGTATCGACGACATGAATATTGACGATTTGCGGATAGGTTTCTTTCAACCAGGAGATAAAGTCGTCAAGGCTCTTTTGACCACGCCCTTTTATCTTGATCGTATCGATCAGCGGGCACACTGCAACAAAGGCGGCAAGGGTGGTTTTGCCCATGACACCTGGGCCCAGCAGGCCGACAACTCTTGAATCCTTACGTGCCAGATGGCGAGCGCCGACCCCCGGAATAGCGCCTGTACGGTAGGCCGAGAGCAAGTTCGCCGACATGTGCGCCAAGGGTGCGCCGGTATCAGGATCATTAAGGGTGAACATAAGGATCGAACGTGGCAGGCCTTTATCGCGATTGGCGATATTCGAGCCGTACCATTTCACACCTGCGGTGCAAAAGTTACCGCCAAGATAGGCTGGCATGGCCATCAGGCGACGATCTGCGGTCGGCTTTGGCATTTTCGGGAATGGCGAACTTTCCGGGAAAGTGACCATCGCGCCGTGCGAATCATTATTAGGTCCGGCCATACGATAGTCGCCTTCGTACAACAGACCAAACATCTCTTCCATTGTATCGACACAGCCCGCCATGTCGGTCACACCGGCACGGATCATGTCTTGCTCAGAAAGATAGATAAAATCAATTTTTGTATTATTGGACATAATTTTTCTCAGACTGAAGTGATACAATTCCGAGAAAGCGCATGGACACGCCCTCCCCTCAGGCCTTTTCGCCTGGTTGTTCCATCAACATAGGGGTTCAGTATACGGAGCCCACAAAGTGGGTATTGTATATTTCGGACATGAGTGGCCCGTTCAAGCACATTTCATTGTGTGGCCATTGCATAAAAACAAGAATATCAGTGGCAGATCCAGCTTATGAAAAAAACGCATATATCCACCTTTGCGTCCGCTCCCTTTGAACAGCCTTGGTTCGTATTGAACTCATCGAATTATTCGGTGATTGCTTCCGCTCATCCGGCTATTTCTCATTTCTATGCACTGGATGTTGCGCAGTCGGCCAACATGATGCTGGCCATACCTGATGGTTGCGTGGATATCGTCGTGGATTGTGATAGTACACAGCCAAGTGCGCGGGTCTGCGGCACGCCGTTGCAAGCCAGGCAAGTGGAGCTGCTTGAGAATCACCATTATTTCGGTGTGCGTTTTACCCCCGGTGTAATTCCGGGGTTTATAAATGCCTTGGCCGAAGAATTGACCGGGCAGGAATTGAATCTGCTGGAGGTGACACCGCTTGCGCAGCGGTTTTTCGAGGAAGTGATTAAAACCCCGCTGCTAAGTGAGCAAATGCAGGTGTTCAACAGCTACCTTGCACCCGCCGCGTTGCACAAAACCGCTGATCTCACCGCTGCGGTGATCCAGACCGTGCTGCAACACAAGGGTGATATTCGCGTACAGCAACTTGAACAACTGAGTGGCTATACCACCCGCACCATTCATCGCCAGTTCACCCAGGATACGGGCATGACGCCCAAGGCTTTCTGCCGCATCATCCGCTGTCAGGCCGCCTTGCATTCGATCAACAGTGAACAGGATGTTTCATTTTCCGAGTTGGCCATGGAGCTTGGTTTCACCGACCAGTCCCACTTTCTGCGGGATTTCAAAAAACTGGTCAGTACCACTCCCCATGACTATCAACAGCGAATCATTCAGGGTGCTTACACGCAACGGATCAAGCAGTCGCGCGAAACGGCTGTTCATGCTTAGTGGCGAGGCGTCTCCGACGGGTGTTCGCCAAACAGGGCTTTGTAGTACCCGGAAAAATGGCCCAGATGGGTAAAGCCGAAATCACTGGCAATGCGTGCCACGGTCACTTGATTGGCACAGGTCTGGCGCAGTCGCCGACGTGCAGCATTGAGTCTTACCGAACGCAGGTACTCAACCGGGCGCAAGCCCGTCACGCTTTGAAAGCTTCGCTGCAGGGTGCGCCGACTGACATTCAAGCGTTCGCACAATTGCAGCACTGAAATCGGTTCGTCATTGTGGGCCAGGGCCAGCTCCTGACTTTGTTTGACCAGGTAAGCACTGACCATGTGATTGCCCGCACGCCCTGTATCCCCCTCCACCCGATGGTCGAGCAAATCGAGCATGCACTCCAGGGTCAGGTCTTCCAGCAGGTGTTCCGGCAAAAACCTGTTTTGCAGTGCAGCGGTCACCACGTCTTCCAATCGCTTGCGCACGGTTTGCAGCACTTGCTGGCGTAATTCCAGGCGTGAGAGGCGCGCCAGGCGACGCATTTCGCTGTCCGAGAACTCCCTGGCCGCGAGGTTTTCCAGACGAGTGGCCTCCACGGTAATGGCCAGCAGATCCATGCCTTCAGCGGCCTGCACGAAAAACTCCTGGCCACTGTGAAGAAGCGTGACACTTTCGGTGCCCAGGCTTTTGCCCTGAAACACCGCCAGCTCGCCACCGCACATCGGCATTGCCAGGCAAAGCCGGCCCGGCGGCGCCACGCCGTGCTGAACCACCCGCTTGTTCAGAGACTCCTGAAAAATCTGGAAACGCTCGCCCGTGACGTGCTTGAGCACTGTCTGCACAGGACCGGTGCTCAACTGATCGTAGGTTTGTTGCCAACCCACGATCGCACCTGCGTGCAGATGTACGTCGTCAAAGCTTTTCATTTGGGCAAACATCGCCATCGTTAACACCTGTTATTGACCTGTAACAATTTGTAAGCAAGCTACAGGCCAAAGGCCCTTTCCCTCAGCAACCACTCATCCGTTTGAATCAGAACGGCACCGCCATCGTCAGCTGGCTGTAAACGTTGGTGCCATTGCCATTGGACTGATTGCCGCCAGTACCCAGCGCGCGATCCGGCTGATACAGCCCCACCAACGGCGTGATAATCAGATTTGGCGAAACGACCCATTCGGCATACAGGTCGAGCTCTTGCGCATCCAGGTTCAGCTCATTGCGCGCGCCCAGAGTCTTGAAGTCGAAGTACAGCACGCCCAGGGTCAGGGTCTCGAGCGGATTGGCCTTGAGCGCCAGGTGCTTGATCTCGGTATTGCTGTTGAACGGCCCGGCATAGTTGGCCGCGACTTCGCCCTGGAACCAGGTGCCGTAGCCTGTGCTGTAGCCGGTGAAAAGCGGGTCCCAGTTCTGTGAATAGCGGGTGTAGCGAGCGGTGACGCTTGGGCTCCAGACCACATCGGCAAAGCGATAGCCCGCCTCGGCGTACCAGGCGGTTTCCTTGTCGCCCTGAGCGTCTTCAACCGCGTACTCGAAGGCAAAACTGGCGTTCTCTACACCGGCATCGCCCTCCCCGCGAATACTGTAGATATCCATACCGTCGCGGCGCTGCTGGAACTCACTGGCCCATTGATCCACCACATCCATGCCGTGGATGTAGGTCAATCCCAGGGTGCCGGCCGGCTGGGTGTATTCAAGCGTACCCACCGCAAGTTCAGTTTCAGCCTGGGCACGGTTATCAGACTTCAACCAGGCCGCACTGCCATGCAAACCCTGATCGCCGCCCAGACGCACCACCGCCGTGCGGTCAAAGGCGTGGCGCGCGCCGAGATAGTACGCACCGCCACGGTTCAGGCTACCGTCCGCCAGGCCCTTGCCCAGGTTGGGGCCGTCGTCATTGATCAGAAAGCCGCGGCCGGCCTTGAAGATCTGCCGGCCAAACGAGAGATCGACACCGTCTTTACCCAGGGTCTGGAACACATCGCCCGAGCGCCAGCCCAGATAGGCATCCTCGATCTTGGTTGTGCGTTCGCTACCATCGGTGAAACCGCCAGCATCGCCGTCGCCCCAGGTACCCGAGGACACCATGGCAAAGCCGCTGTAGGCGCTGCCCGCATTGCCAAGCAGGGTGTCGGCCTTGACGCCGTACTTGATAAAGGCCTCTTGCCAATGCGAACCGCCCTCGGTTCCATCGTAGTTTTTACGGCTGTTGAACAGACCGTAGGCGGCCAAGCCTTCGAAGCTGACATGGGTGTCCGGGGTGTCGATCAGCGCGATTGCCTGGGCATTTTGACAAACCGCGGACACAGCGATACTTGCGGCAATGCCGCATAGAGCGAGACGCGAAGACATGGTGACAATTCCTTAACTGCAGTATGCGTTGCGCAAGGGCGAACAAGGGGCGCACCGGCCCCGGAACGGGCCGATGCCTGGCGACACTCAGGCGGCGTGATTACCGAGGCCGCTGAACCTGAGCGGGGCCACGCTGCGCAAGCGCGCGGCAAGCAGGATTCCCGCCAGCGCCGCCACCGGGACAACCATGCACAACGCCAGAGACAAGCTGGTACTGGCGCCGGTCAGCACATCGAAGTGAACGATTGCAGTGATCAACACCGCCAGCAGTGCTACCCCTGAGAGCGCCGGCAATACAAAGCACTTGAGGCGGCTGTCTGCATGCTGCGGATTGGCCTTGAAAAAGCCGATGACCGCCAGCGAGGTCAATACCATCAGCAGAATCAGGCACAGGGTGGCGACGTTCGAGAACCACGAGAACAACTGCAGTACCGGATCGGCGCCTGCCAGGGCAAACACCGCGAGAATGCCCGCCGCGATCAGCGACTGCAGCCCCGAACCCAGATGCGGGCTTTGATGCTTCTGGTGGGTGGTGCCCAGTTTCTCCGGCAGCAGTCCATCACGGCCAATGGCGAAGAAGTAGCGCGCGGCGGCGTTATGGAATGCCAGCAACCCGGCGAACATACTGGCCACGAACAGGAAGCGGATGGTGTTGGTCAGCCCTGAACCGACGTACTGATCGGACAGCGAGTACAGGAAGGTGGTCGGATCTTGCAGCGATTGCAGCGTGGAGACGATGTCATCGGCACCGGCACCCACCACCATGGCCCACAGCGACAGGGTGTAGAAGCCGCCGATCAGCAGTACCGACAGATACGTGGCCCGCGGAATGGTGCGTTTGGCATCCTTGGCTTCCTCGCTGTAGAGCGTTGTCGCCTCAAAACCGATAAAGGCGGCAAAGCAGAACAGCAGACCGATCGACGGGTTGCCGCTGCTGACATGCGCCGGCGTGAATGCATCAGCGTTGATGCCGTGTGCCCCGCCACTGCTCAGTATCGCCACATCGAGCACCATGACCGCGACGTACTCGGCGATCACGGTAATCGACAGCACGCGGGCAGAGAGGTCGATGTTGCGGTAGCCAAGGCAGGCAATCAGCCCCAGTGCCACCGCAGAACACAGCCACCACGGCACCTGGATGCTGAACACCTCGGCCAGGCTGCCGGCGACAATGGCACCAAACAAGCCATACATACCGGCTTGCAGCACGTTGTACGCGACCATCGCCAGCATCCCTGCGGCACCGCCGGCCAAGCCACCCAGGCCGCGGGAAATCAAGGCATAGAAACCGCCGGCATGGCTGATATGCCGGGCCATCCTGGTGTAGCCCGCCGCAAAGCACAGCAGCACCACCAGGGTTGTAATCAGTAATGCAGGCGTTCCCGCGCCATTGCCAAGCATGATGCCAATGGGAAAGCCACCGGCCAGCACGCTGAGCGGACTTGCCGCTGACAATACAAAGAAGATGATCATGGCAACACCTAGGCTGCCACGCCGCAGCTCCGTCGAGGAGCCGTCGCGCAGGGATTCGCTCATGTTTTTATACCTTGTTGTATGAGGCAGTCTTTGCGGGGTTGAAAGCCGCGGCACGCTTGCACGCAATGCGACGCGGCGAATTATTGTTTTTGACCTTCAGGCTAAGCACGATGCTAGGCTTCGGCGGGGGTGGCGGCTATCCCAAATTGGCCGCATCTGGCCCGCCGGTGGCGGTTTTCAAGCGCATTCGACAGATGGCTGTCACACCCCTGCCCGCTTCGATTCAGTAACGGATCATCACCGACTTCAACTCGGTAAACGCCTCGATAAAGGCGCTGCCGAACTCACGGCCGATGCCGGATGATTTGCTGCCACCAAAGGGCACTGCCGGGTCGAGGAAGGTGTGCATGTTGACCCACACAGTGCCGGACTCGATGCGTGGAATCATGCGCAAGGCCTTGGACAGGTCATTGGTCCAGAGGCTTGCGCCCAGGCCGTACGGCGTGTCGTTGAGCAGCTCGATCAATTCCTCGTCGCTATCGAACGCCAGCAGGCAGACAATAGGGCCGAAAGTTTCCTCGGTGAGGAACAGGTCGTCGGGGCTGGATGCGCGCAACAAGGTGGGTTCGACAAAATAGCCCTTGTCGCCCACGGTGCGCCCGCCGGTCACCACCACCTGGCCATCACCCATGCGTTCGAAGTAACTGGCGATTTTCTGATAATGCGCCTTGTTGGCCAGCGGCCCGAACTGGACACTCTCGTCCAGCGGCGAGCCGATTTTCAGCCCCGCCAATGCCGCGCCGAGCTTCTGTTCCAACTCGTCAATGCGCGAACGGTGGACGTAGATACGCTCGGGCGATGCGCAGATCTGTCCCTGGTGGGTGAATGCAGTCATCACCAGCCCGGGTACCACGTCATCGATGTTGACGTCGGCCAGCAACGCGGCGGGGTTCTTGCCACCGAGCTCGAGGGTGACCCGGGTCAGTTTGGACTTCATCGCCGCAGCCCCTACGGCAATACCGGTGGGAACAGAGCCGGTAAACGAAACCTTGCGCACCTCGCCATGCTCGGTCAGCCACTGGCCTACCTTACCGGCACCGGTCACGACGTTGATCGCGCCATCCGGGATCCCAACCTCTGTCGCCAGCTCCACCAGACGCAACAGGCTGAGCGGGGAAAACTCGCTGGGTTTGAGCACAATGGTGCAACCTGTCGCCAGCGCCGAGCCCAGTTTCCACACGGCAATCAGCAGCGGGAAGTTCCACGGTACGATACCGGCGACCACCCCTACAGGCTCGCGACGGGTAAAAGCGGTGTACTGCTCCCCGGCCATCGAGGGCAATGACGGGGTGATGCTCTCGCCATTGATCTTGGTGGTCCAGCCGGCGAAGTAACGCAGAAACACCACCGACTGCGCCACTTCCAGGCCGCGGGCGACATTGATCGCCTTGCCCGAGTTCAAGGCTTCAAGTTGCGCCAGCTCCTCGCCATGCTGCTCGATGGCATCCGCCAGCTTGTTCAGCAGCACGCCGCGCAGGTAAGGCGAGGTCTGGGCCCAACTGCCCTTGAACGCCCGGGAAGCTGCCGCTACCGCCGCATCGACCTGCACGGCAGTGGCATCCTGAACGCGGGCGATGACCTGTTCGTTGGCCGGGTTGATGATCTCGCTCACACCAGCCTGCTCGTCCAGCGCCGGCCTGCCGTCGATGAAGCTGCCCAGTGGTTTGGCCAGGAACGTAATGACGCTATCGAGAAGTGCTACTTCGCTCATCGGAATTTACCTTGTTATTGTTGGGTGCTTGCGTCAGGCACCGGCAAAGGTGCCTCGCTGTTCCAGGCGCTGACCGGGCGGCCGAAAAGGTTTTCGGTCTGGAAGTGCGACATCCGCCATTGACCCTCTTCCTGCGCGAAGCGCACCGTCAGGCGCGCCGCATTGAGGTGTGAGGACTGGCTGCTGAACGTACTGGTTTGCAGCATGACCCAGCTGCCGGTTGCCTGGTCACCGGCAACCTCGATCAACTCGCTGGTCAGAAAGTGCACATTCAGCGCAAAGTGCGCCGGTGGCTTCATGTAGGTTGCGAACATGGCGCGGATCGCTTCGCGGCCGCGGTAGCCACCAAAGCTTTTCGCGTATTTGGCGCCCTTGCCCTCCCACACCGCCTCATGGGTGAACAGGCCCGCCAGTTCGTCCAACGGGGTCTGGGCATCAAGGGCATCACACAACACCATGTAGCGGTTCATGCAGGCCCGCACGGCCTGTTGTGATTCGAAGTAGTGCAAACGCTGCTCCAGCGCCTGGACAGTGCTCATGGCTGCACCTCAGGACTGCTGTTGTGCGGGTGTTCGTGGATACGCTGCAACAACAGCGAGGCCGCCGCCAGCAGCGCTGCGTCGGCACCTTTGGCACCGACCAGCTGCAAGCCGACCGGCAGCCCTTGCGCGCTCGACAACGGCAATGTCACTGCCGGATGCCCGGAAAGATTGAATGGCCGCACCAACGACGTCATACCCAGTACCGCACGGGTATCGGCGGCGTCTTCGACCCGCAGCGGAAAATCGGGCATGGTCGGCAGCGCCAGGATGTCGTAGTGCTGCAGCGCCGCATCGACTTGTGCGCTGAAGCGTTCACGCACACGCTCGGCGTCAGCCACCGCGGCGTCAGTCATTGTCCCGGCCGCTTGCAGGCGCCCTGCGATGTCAGCACCGACCTTGCCGGTGGCGAGCAAATGCCCACACGCGGCATGGGTTTCACGGTTGATGATGACCATGCCGGCGCTATAGGCGGCCTCGAAGTCTTCGCACTCGACAGGCTCAAGCACCTGACCGCTGGCCTTCAACGCCGCTTGCACCACAGCGTTCACCGCCGCACTGGCCGGCACCCCGAGCACGCCGATTTTCACCCTGGAGGGCGGGCTGACCGGGCTGAACTCCGGATCGATGATCGCCATTGCACTGATCAACATCGGCAGCGAGGCAGCAAATGGACCGACGCAATCCAGGGTCGTAAAGGCCGGCATGACACCCTTGCGGCTGACCCGCCCGAAGGTTGGCTTGAAGCCGAAAATCCCGCAGCAGCAGGCCGGAACCCGCACCGAGCCACCCGTGTCGGTACCCAGGCTGAAATCTGCCAGCCCCGCCGCCACCGCAGCGGCGGAACCGCTGGAGGATCCGCCCGGGATCAGTGCCGGGAAGCGTGGATTGACCGGGGTGCCGGTGTAGTGATTGATCCCTGTGGTACCAAATGCCAGCTCATGCAGGCTGGTTTTCCCGGTGATGCGGCAGCCGTTGTCGAGCAGTCGCTGCACCACATCGGCATGCTGGCGGGCAGGTTCGGCTTGTTCAAGTGCGCGGCTCGATGCGCGCGTCGGCAATCCGGCAATGTCGATGGTGTCCTTAACCATCACGCACAGGCCAGTGCCACCTATGTTCAACGACTCAACCACGATTGCCATCGCAAAAAACCTCGCTTGGTAGCGGGCGCAAGGTGCGCCAACACTGCTTAAAATTGCGTTCATATACGTGAATAGTCAACTGAATATTCACGTTGTTATGTATCAACTCAGAACCCGAACTGCGCGCAATCTCAAGCCTTAGCGACCTGCGCGCTTTGGCCGCAGCCAACTTCGGGGTGCCCTTATTACGGGAAAAGTCTATGATTGGGCATCACTTACTTCAGCCAGTCAGTTATGAGCCCAACGAAGAAGCGTCACAGCCGCTACGACCCCTCCAGCGAAGATTTCCGCAAAGAAGATTTTCCTTTTTACTGGCTGGCGCGCGTACACGGTCAGTACACCCAGAACATGGAGCGACTGCTTAAAAAGGTTGATCTTGATGTCGCCCGCTGGCGCGTCCTGTGGATCCTCAACCAGAACGGACAATCGAGCATTTCCGAGATCTCCACCCACGCCATTGCCAAGCTGTCGACCATCACCAAAATCGTCTACCGCATGAAGGAAGACGGCCTGATCGATACCGCGCAAAGCACTGAAGACGGCCGCGTCACCCAGGTGTTCATCACGCCGCTGGGGCTGGCGACCATCGAGCGTATGCAAGGCGTCACCAGCGAACTGTTCAAGCGCAGCTTTGCCGGCCTCACGGAAAGTCAGGTGGAGCGTCTGAACCGCACACTCGAAACGGTTTTCCATAATCTTGAGAGTTTTTGACACCCGGTCCCGGCAGTAAAAAATGCCCAGTGAGCAACTGGGCAAAAGAGCACAACCCTGGATCGATCAGCACGCCTTGGACGACTGGCCAAGACGGTGGTAGGCACGGTTGAAATACACCAGGCCTTCATCCGAACCGCCATGCCGAATGGCCTGCACCTCACAATAGAAAATGCTGTGCGAGCCCACCTCATGAACCTGGGCAATCCGGCAGTCGAAGTTCACCAGCGCTTCGAGCATGACCGGTGCGCCACTCTCCAGGGTGGTCCAGGAGGTCGTGGCAAAACGCTCATCCATGCTCAACGCCTTGTTGGCAAAGGCACCGGACTGTTCCTGGTGAGTGCCGGCCAGTACGTTCACACACACCACCGCATTGGCTTGAAACTGTGCGTTGGACTGTGAGGCGCGGTTCATGCACACCAGTAAGGTGGGCGGCGAATCGGTGACGCTGCACACCGCCGAAGCGGTGAAACCAAAGCGCCCGGCGTGACCGTCGGTGGTGATCACCGATACGGCGCCGCCAAGCAGCGCCATGGCATTGCGAAAGCTGGTCAGGTCAACCATGTTCGTTCTCCTCAAATGTCCAGCACGAGCGTTTTTGACTTGGCGCGCGAGCAGCACACCAGGATCTGGTCATTGCCAGCTTTTTCTTCGTCGGTCAGGTACACATCACGGTGATCCGGCTCACCTTCAAGTACGTCGCACAAGCAGGTACCGCACACGCCTTGCTCGCAGGAGATCTCGATCTTGATCCCGACACTGGCCAAGGCATCCAGAATCGACTGCCCTTCTGCTACCTCGACCGTCTTGCCACTGCGGGCCGCGACCACTTCGAAGCTGGCGCCGCTGGCATCGACCTCGACCTGGAAGTACTCCTTGTGGATGTGATCTTCGGCATAACCCTGTTCACGGGCGCCGTTGATGACCCACTCCATAAAGCCGGTAGGGCCGCAGGTGTACATATGCACACCGGACTGCCCTTGCCCCAGCACCTTGGCCAGGTCGAGTTTCTGCTCGGGCGCTTCGTCATCGAAATGGGTGACGACATGCTCGGCGAAGGGTGCGTTTTGCAACTCCTGGAGAAATGCGCTGCGGTTGCGCGCACGCCCGCAGTAATGCAGCTCGAAGCGCTCACCACGCTGATGCAGGGCATAGGCCATGGCGATCATTGGCGTGATGCCGATACCGCCCCCCAGCAGAATGCTGCGCTGCGCATCGTCGACCAGCGGGAACAGATTGCGCGGCGTGCTGATCTGCACTTCGCGCCCTTCGACCAGGGTGTCGTGCACGCTCACAGAACCGCCACGCGAGGCCGGGTCTTTGAGCACGCCCAGGCGATAGCTGCTGAGGTCGGCGGGGTCGCTGCACAACGAGTACTGGCGAACCAGGCCAGGGCCGACATGGATGTCGATATGCGCACCGGCCGCAAAGGCTGGCAACAACGAGCCGTCGGTGCGGGTCAAATCGAGGACGACCACGCCATCCCCTTGCAGCTGGCGCTTGTGCACCACTACATTCAAAAGTTGTTCATTCATGGCGATTGCTCCATGTAGTCAGGAAGGCCACCGCAGTGGCCCGGTGTCGGCTCAGCGCATGAACAAGCCGCCGTTCACGTCCCAGGTTGCCCCGGTGGTGAAGTAGGCTTCGGGGCGCGCCAGCTGAACGATCAGGTCACCAAGGAAATCCGCATCGCCAAGGCGTTGCACCGGTATGTTGGCGCACAAGCCGGCCAGCTTCTCGGCAGGTACCGCGGCATGCACCGCAGGCGAGTCGATCGGCCCTGGCGCAATGGCGTTGACCGTCACGCCACGGTTGGCGAACTCCTTGGCGAAGATCTTGGTCAAGGTCAGGATCGCGCCCTTGCTCGCCGCGTAGTGAGCCCCCGTCGCGGTACCGCCGTTCTGCCCGGCGAGCGACGCCATGTTGATGATCCGCCCGTAGCCGGCGTCGGCCAGGTAGGCACCGAGCACCTGGCAGCCGAGAAAGATGCTGCGCAGGTTCAGGCCCACCACCGCATCGAACTCCTCGGGGCTGATCTGCATCAGCGGCGTGGTCTTGGTCACGGCGGCGTTGTTGACCACCACATGCAGCGCGCCGAAGTGCGTCAACACCTGGTTCAGCGCCTGCTCGAAGTCCGCCTTGTTGCCCACATCCAGTTGTACTGCCAGGGTGCGTTCGCCTGCAGGATCGAGCAGGCGCGCCGATGCCTGGGCAGCGTCCAGGCTACGGTCAGTGACCACCACCCGGTACCCGGCTTGCAGCAATCGGGCGCTGAACGTCTGCCCCAGGCCCTGTCCGGCACCGGTAACCAATGCGACTTGGCTCATCGATAGGCTCCTTTAGAGGATGTAACCGATACCGGCGAGGGTATCGTCGCTGTTGATCAGGCTGATCACCTTGCGCTGGATCTTGAAGCCGCCTTCGGCGCGTACCAGCTGGTAGGTCAGGTCGGCGCTGTAATGCTTGAGGCTTTCCTTGCGAAACTCGCGCACGTTCTGCGCACAGCGCACGGTCAGGTTCATGCCGTCATCGACCAGCACGCGAAAACGCGAGAGCGAACGCACCGTGCGCGGTTGCGGGCTGGTAGAGATCGACTCGCCGCCGATCAGCCGTTGCACCCGCAGCTTGCGCATGTGGTGGTCGTCGTAGGCATAGTTCAGGGTGTTTTCGAAGTCGGTTTCCTTGGGATTGATCGGGATGATGTAGGTCCCCTTGTCAGTCCACAGATTGAGCCAGGCGTCATATTCGCCGTGGTCGAGCATGTCGCCTTCCTGCCAGATGAAAGCGGTGACTTCTTGCAGCAATTGCAGGTTCATAAGGTTCTCCACACTCAAGCCGACATCATCTTTTTCCACTGCTGGTAGGCCGCACGCATGCCGGTTTCGGCACTGACGTCGGACACCAGACCATCTTCACTGGCCTTCTCGCCTGCCAACCCGCGGTTGAGCATGATCCACAGGTCTTCACCGGCGTTGGCGCCTTTCTGTACGCGTTCCCAGGCTTCGGAATCGTCCGGCGTGCCAAAGCCCATCGGCCCCTGGAAGTGCTCATGCAGGCGCAGGCGGTAGCGGTTGGCCACGGCCGGGCCGCCGTCCATGGTGATGACCGAATGGTGGATCTCGGTTTCGTTGACCGAAATCGGCTGCAGCACGCGGAAGAACGCCATCGAGCAGGCGATGTTGGGGAACAGGTTGAGGTTGAAGCCCGAACCACCCACGGCACGAACGATGCGGCGCACTTGCTGCTCTTCGATGCCTTCGTCGCGCAGCTCGGCCGCCAGTGCCTCGAAGCGCTCGGGAATCGGCTTGTCGAGATCAGCTTCGAGGTCGACCAGGTCGGGGATCATCACCATGACGCTGTGGCCGTTACCCAGGTCTTCGACATACCCCGGGCCCTGGACGAAATCGAACAGCTCCAGGGTCTGTTCGTCGACCGAGGACAGGAAGCTCTTGTGCACCAGCGGGAAGTGGTAGGCATCGGTGGTGTTTTCCAACTGGATCTTCCAGTTGCCCGGAAAGCGGAAACGGTGCTCGCCCGGGACCTTGATGCCGTAGCCGGCACCCTGTTTCATGAACAGGTCGATCCACTTTTTCGCCGCACCGAGGAAGTCCTCAAGCGGTTCGATGTCGTCTTTGAAGGTGGCAAAAATCATCCCGGCGTAACTTTCCACACGCAGGCTCACCAGCGGCAGTTCCGCCTTGTCGATGCAGTCGGCGTAACTTTCCGGGTGCGGGATACCGCGCAACGAACCGTCCAGGGCGTAACCCCAGCCGTGGTACGGGCAGACGAAACTGTTGGTCTTGCCCTTTTTGTGCTCGCATACGGTGGCGCCGCGGTGACGGCAACGGTTGAGCAGGACGTTGATGTTCTTTTTACGATCGCGCACCACGATCACCGGCTGTTTGCCGATAAAGGTGGTCTTGTAGTTGCCTGCTTCAGGCACCTCGCTTTCGTGTGCGACCCATACCCAGGTGCTATAGAAAATCTTCTGCAGTTCGGCATCAAACAGCGCAGGATCGGTATACAGCGAGGTGTGGACACGGTCGGCCTGCACCAACTCGGCAGGATCGACTGCCAGGTTAACGGCGGGAATCAGATTGCTCACGGTATCTCCTTGCCGGCCTGTAAGCCGGCAACACTTCACCACCTGCTGCAATCGCAAGACGCAACAGTGGGACCTTGTTTTTGTAAGTGGTTTATTGCGTTATTCGCGGCGACGGTGCCGTCAATCAAGCACGCTGGATAATCAGTTCGCGACCGACCCGTGCTTCGACTTTGGCGTAGCGCCACAACTTGTAGGGCGTCTCCCCCACCGGCGTGGTGCGGAACAGATTGCACGCCGCATGCACCGTTTCGATGTCGGCGACATCGGCCAGCAGGTAAGTGGTCCAGGGAAAACCATCGGAAGGACCGACCATGCTTTTGTCGTCATCCATGTTGCCGATCACTTCCACGCCTGGCAGATCGTGGATACCGTTCCACATCTCGCTGAATGCGGCCCATACTTGAAGTTGCTCTTCACGCGGCGCATCAAAGAAGTTCTGGTTGATGCCCATGCAGAACAGCACGCGCAATGCTTTTTTATCGCTCATGATAAGTGCTCGCTAATTAGATGTAGCCGGGAAGCGGTTGTTTGCCGAAGAAGATCGCCCCGGCATTCTGATAAGTGACATCGCCCATGAAGGCGTGCTGGGTCACCACTTGCGCGTCATTGACGCAGCGCGCCAGCGGGCTCTCGTTGTAAACGCCGGTCATGCCGGAGAGCATTTGCGCGGTACGCGCTACGTCGGCTGCGACACGGGTAGCGTGGGTCGAAGACAGCCGCAGCAGATTGGTCGCTTCGGCCGGCACCGGATTGCCGGCCAGCACATGACTCCACGCCTGCTCGATCGACTCGTAAAAGAACGCCCGTGCCGAGCGCAGCGCCGCTTCAGCCTTGGCAATGTCGACCTGCGCCAGCGGGCGGTCAGCCAATGCCGGTGCGCCGGTTACCGAGATTCTGCCGCTGGCCATTGCCGCCAGTTCGTCGAGGGCGGCGCGTGCGACGCCCAGACCCACCACCGACAGCACCTGGGTGGCAAAAGACAGCGACGGGTAGCGGAAGAACGGCTCATCGAGGTTGGCCGCACCACCGCGTACGAACGTCCATTGCTCGGGTACTACCACGTCATCGATCACCAGGTCATGACTGCCGGTACCCAGCAGCCCTACGGTGTCCCAGGTCTGGTCAATGCGCACTTGCGATTGCGGCATCACGGCGATCCGCGGCAGGTCGAACGAGTCACCGTTCTTCGGGGCAATGCCGACGCCGACGATGTCTGCACCCATGGAACCGCTGGAATACTTCCAGCGCCCCTTGACCTGGAACCCGCCCGGCACCACCTGGGCAGGCTGTGGAGGGAAAATCCCGCCGGCAAAAACCACATCCGGGCCGTTGGCATAAACTTGCGCGATGGTTTCCAGCGGCAGTGCCGCCAGGTACACCGGGCTCATGCCGAAACTGGCCACCCAGCCGGCAGAACCGTCGGCATGGGAAATGCGCTCGATCATTTCGCAAAACTCGGCTGGCGAGCATTCATTGCCGCCGAAGCGCCGCGGCACCAGTGCGCGATACACACCGTGGGCCTTGAAGGCGTCGATGACATCCCGCGAGATATGACGCTGCCGATCAAACTCACCAAGTCGAGCACGATCCCGAACACCGTCAAGCAGCGCTTCAAAGGCAGGACCACTGGAAAGCGCAGACGCAGGCAATACGTCCGGCACGCTAAGCGGATTCATAGAGAAACTCCGTCTTCAGTCACGGTTTAAGGGCAATGAGCAATGGGCAAACGAGAGAGAAACCCCTCGGGATAGCAGCGTGACCGCGGACGGTGCTGCTGGCGCTGGCGCTCGCAGAAAGCAGCCAGGCAGGTCTGGACAAGCTGGATGGGTCGGCATGATCGATTACCTTTTTTGTTTTGGTGCCGTGGGGTAAATGTGCATTTGTTTACGTGAATAGTCAATGGATTATTCACGTATAATCCCAATGCAAATTCAGACAAAAAAAGGTCGAACAAGCATCAGATAACAATTTTAAATAATTGTTTTATATGGATATTTATCTGATTTATTGGCTGGTTTCTGGCTTCTGAACAGAGGCAGCCAGGTGTATTTTTTTGCGATTCTTATTGGATCCGCTGATCAACGGCATATCCCGGAGTCTGGATTGCCGTTGATTCGCGCACTGCCAGCCACTGTCCTTGAGGAAGCCCCCATGCCCCACCAGCTGTTCGAGTTGATCCGCCTGACCCTGCGTGTTCGCACGCCACCCCTCGCCCTGCCGCGGTTACAGGCAGCCCTGGCACAAGCGCTGGAAGGCGTGGAACTGGTCGGCTGCTGGGTCTCTGAGATAGGCCCGCAGAACACCATTGCGATTTTGCGCAGCTTCGCCTCGAACGACGTCAAAGACGCTGAACGCGCGCGGCTGTTACTGGCTGCGGACGGTTTTGGCGTGGCAGAGTACTTGCTGCATCAGCACATTGATGACTACTGCCTGTTCCCGTTTCTGCAAGCGCTGCCGCCAGGTAAACACGGCCCCTTCTATGAGCTGCGCGAGTACAACCTGGTGCCGGGTGGCCTCAGCCCGACCCTACAGGGCTGGAACAAGGCCGTCGGGCCACGCACCGCGCAAGCCTACTCAGCGGTGTACGGCGCTTTCTATGCGACCAGCGGCCGGGTGCCTCGTTACCTGCATATCTGGCCGTACGCGAGCCTGGAGCAGCGTCTGGATGTACGCACGCGCGCGGTCAAGGACGGCGTCTGGCCACCGGAAAACTCGGCCCCGCAACTGCAGGACATGCATTCGGTGGTTTACCTGCCCGCCGCGTTTTCACCACTTTGCTAGAGCGCTGACAGCACAAAGCAGGCGGTGCTCAGTGCACCGCCTGCTTTGGATTTGTCACGCTGTGAGGGGGATTCAGTCCGGGCTATATCAGCGCTCTTGCAATGCACGCGGGCGCTGACTGCGCTCGGTAGCACTGGCGTCCTGTGCATCCTGCAACTGAAAACTGAATTGCAGATCGGCAAATGGTTTTCCATCCAGACCGCGTGCCTTCGAAGCTTGCGCGTCATCGATGAAATCCAGGCGCCCGACCAAACCGTCGCGCGTGGCGTAGGCAAAATCGTCCCAGAGGTACTGATCACCCTCGAAGTTGATTTGCGTGGTCAGGTGACGATAACCGGGCGCGGAGATGAAGAAGTGAATATGCGCCGGGCGCTGGCCATGACGGCCGAGCTGATTGAGGACTTCTTGCGTGGTCCCGCTGGGTGGGCAGCCGTAACCACAGGGCACAATGCTGCGTGCACGATAGCAACCCTGCGCGTCGGTGAGGATGCGGCGGCGCAGGTTGTATGGCGACTGGCTGGAGTCGAAGTACGAATAGGTACCCTGGGTACTGGCATGCCAAACGTCAACCGTGGCACCGGCAACCGGCGCGCCTTGCGCATCGACGACACGCCCGTGAAGAAACATCACCGTACCAGGATCGGTGCCGTCGTCCATCCGCGCTTCGCCTTCGGACAGCGGCGCGCCGGCCACATACAACGGCCCTTCAATGGTCCGCGGCGTGCCGCCGGTCAGACCGGCCTGAGCATCCTTGGCGTCTTGCAGCAGATCCAGAAAGTGCTCGATACCCAGGCCTGCCACCAGCAAACCGGCTTCCTGGTTGGTGCCCATGCGATTGAGGTAGTCCACGGCTTTCCAGAATTCGTCGTCACTGATTTCAAGGTCCTCAATCAGCCGCGCGGTGTCCTGGATAATGCGCAGGATGATCTGCTTGAAACGACGGTTGCCCTGGTCATTATCGACCCCGGCCACTTCATTGAAAAAATTCTGGACGTCAGCAGTGTGGGAGATTTTCACGGTCATGGTTGTTACCCGATTTTATTGTTATTGATTGGATCAACGATCGTCGGCATGAATCGAAGACGGGTGACGACACAACCCGTCTATCTCGATATCCATGTAGGGAAACAGCGGCAACTGCATCAGCGTGTCATGCAGTGCTTCAACACTGGGCACATCGAACACGCTGTAGTTGGCATAGTGCCCAGCAATGCGCCATAAGTGCCGCCAGGTGCCTTGCTGCTGCAGGCGCTGCGCCAGTTCCTTTTCATCCGCCTTGAGCTTGGCTGCGACGTCCGGCGCCATGTCGGGAGGGAGTTTTACCGTCATCTTCACATGGAAAAGCATAGGGATTACCTCTATCAACGGCGAACGAAGTGCGCCAGCCGCGCCTCGTCCAGAGTGAGCCCCAGGCCTGGGGTACGGGGTACATGCAGGTGGAAATCGCGATAGACCGGCGGCTCGGTGACAATTTCTTCGGTCAACAGCAAAGGCCCGAACAGTTCGGTACCCCAGGTCAACTCATTGAGCGTGATAAAGGCGTGAGCCGAGGCCAGGGTGCCAACGCTGCCTTCCAGCATCGTGCCGCCGTACAGCGCGATGCCTGCGGCTTCGGCAATCTGTGCAGTGCGCAATACCGCACGTGGTCCGCCGTTTTTGGCGATCTTCAGGGCGAACACGCTGGCGGCACCATCGATCACCAGGTTCAGGGCATCCTCGACGCATTCAATGGACTCATCGGCCATCAGCGGTGCCGTGCTGATCTGGTTCAGGTGCACCTGCCCTGCCCGGTTGTTTCGCGAAATTGGTTGCTCGATCAGATCGATACCGTTGTCGCCCAGTACCCGGCAGGCGCGCACGGCTTGTGAAACATTCCAGTACTGATTGACGTCCACGCGCACGCTGGCCCGATTGCCCAGGGCCTTCTTGATCGCGATCACATGGGCGAGGTCGGTGTCGACCGGATTGGCGCCGATCTTCAGTTTGAAAATGCGATGGCGGCGCAGCTCCAGCATCTGTTCTGCCTCGGCGATATCCCGGGCGGTATCGCCGGAGGCCAGGGTCCAGGCCACTTCCAGGCTGTCGCGCACTCGACCGCCGAGCAGCTCGCTGACCGGCAGCCCAAGGCGTTTGCCATGGGCATCGAGCAGCGCGGTCTCGAGACCGGATTTAGCGAAGGTATTGCCCTTGGCGATCTTGTCCAGCTTGAGCATCGCCGCGTTGATATTGCCGGCGTCCAGGCCGATCAACGCCGGGGCAAGGTGGGTGTCGATGTTCTGCTTGATGCTTTCCGGGCTCTCGTAGCCATAGGCCAGACCACCGATGGTGGTGGATTCGCCGATGCCCTCTACCCCATCGCTACAACGCACCCTGATGATGACCAGGGTTTGTGACTGCATGGTGTGCATGGCCAGCTTGTGCGGGCGTATGGTCGGTAGGTCGACAATGAGGGTTTCTATGCGTTCGATCACGGCATGTGTCATTGCAAGCTTCCAAAGGCAAAGCGTCCGGTCGTCGGGTGACGGGGTGGACTGTTGTTTTTATTAGCTTTGCCCAGCTTTGCACATTGCCGAGATTACGTCCAATATCAATTGAATATTCCACTATACTTCAAGAGTATGAATGCGGCTAAACCCTGGGCTGGGGTGCTGGAGCTGCGAGCTTGTCCGTTCGGTGTGGCGACGCTGACGGCCCCTTCCGCCCTTACGGCGGCCTACTTTTTTCTTGGAAAAAGTAGGCATGGAACTGTCCCATGACAACGGACG